>JAHIEP010000016.1 GCA_018901375.1 Nanobdellota archaeon | reverse complement strand
GCGTTGTTCATTATCCTAATTTGAAAACTGTTTTGGCCGTTGAGAAAGTTTTGATGGGGGCTGAGGTGGCGATTAGTCGGGAGGAAATAAAGAGGAGGCTGTCGATGAAGATTATGCATCAGACTTTGAATTTGATATTAAAATATTTGGAAGAGCGAGGTATGATTTTGGATGGGCGAAAGGGGGTTTTGTGGATTTGGAACGATAGTCCTAAGATGAGGGCGGTTATTAATTCTGGGGTTGAAGTTTGATGGATAAGGAAGGTGGGTAGCCACGGACTTGTACGGATACGCACGGATACTTGTTTTGAGGTAGGTGGTTAAGAGTTGGCTTATGAATTAAAAGGAACACGGTTGGGAACGGAAGGAAACACAGAGGACACGGAGGGAAATGTTTTTAATGGTTGGTGTGTTTTATTATCAAGGTGATGAAATGTATGATTTGATAATTATTGGGGGCGGACCTGCTGGGATTACGGCGGCGATTTATGCAGCTCGGCAGAAGTTGAATTTTTTGATGGTGAGTCTTGATGTTGGGGGGCAGATGGTTTGGAGTTCTGAGGTTGAGAATTATCCTGGGACGAGTTTCTCGACGGGGATTGAGTTGGTTCAGAAGTTTCAGGAGCATATGAAGAAGTATAAGATTGTTGTTAAGAAAGAAGAAGTCCTCTCTGTGCGTCGGAAGTCGGGGGTCGGAAGTCGGGGGTCGGGGTTTATTGTTAAGACCAGCGTCGGTGTTTATGATGCGAAGGCGGTGATTATTGCGTCAGGGAAGAAGCCGAAGAAGTTGGGGGTTCCTGGGGAGGATGAGTTTTTGGGGAAGGGAGTTAATTATTGTGCGACTTGTGATGCGCCGTTGTTTAAGGGAAAGACCGTCGCTGTTATTGGAGGTGGGAACTCGGGGATGGAGGGCGCTTTGTTTTTGGGGAAGTATGCGAAGCGAGTTTATTTGATGGATATTAATACTAAGCTTGGTGGGGAGGCGCATTTAAGGGAGAGGGTTTTGGGTGAGAAAAATATTGAGGTTTTGAATTCTATTAATGTAACTTCTATTAGTGGGATTGAGAAAGTTAATGGTATTAAGTATGCTGTTGGTAGTGAGAATAAAGAGTTGAAAGTTGATGGGGTTTTTATTGAGATTGGGTTGGTTACTAAGGCCGATTTTACAGATGTTAAGAAAAATAAGTGGGGAGAGATTATGTTGTTTCGGGGGACGAGGACGCATAATGAGAATTTGACGTCGGTGCCTGGGATTTTTGCGGCGGGGGATTGTACAGATATTCCGGCGAAGCAGATTGTTGTGGCGGCGGGTGAGGGGGCGAAGGCGGCTTTGGCTTTGTTTGATTATATTGCTAGGAATAAGTAATTTTATAGATAGAAAGAGTTATAAAAACTTTAATTTAATAATAATATAGGTGATGAAATGGTTACAAATATTCTCAAAGCAATGATTGCAATAAAGAAGGGAGGTAATTTTAATTTATCAAAAATTAATGTTTTTTCTAAGGGTCGAGCTTCTGCTGTTAATCGAGCAAACAGCATGGGGGAGGCGTTGGAATATTTTACAAAGGATGCTTTTTGTGATACTTTTCAAGAAGCGGATGTTCAAAAGAAAAAAGAAATTTATGGTGAAAATTTTTCATATTTAGGGAATCAAAATAATCCTCCAGATATAATTATTAAAGATGGTGATGCCATTGAAGTTAAAAAAATTGATGGGGTTCGGTTGTCTGATTTAGCATTGAATAGTTCGTATCCTAAGTCAAAATTATATTCCGATAGTCTTATGATAACCTCTGCTTGTAGGACTTGTGAAAAATGGATTGAGAAGGATATTATTTATGCAGTTGGGCATATTGATAATTATAGTCTTAAAATTTTGTCTTTGGTTTATGGTGATTGTTATGCGGCGAGCAAAGGAATTTATGAGAGAATAAAAGATAAAATCAGCGACGGATTAAAAGAAATGAATTTAGAATTTTCTGAGACTAAAGAACTTGGAAGAGTAAACAGGGTCGATCCATTGGGCATTACAAATTTGAGAATTAGAGGAATGTGGACAATCCAAAATCCTTTAAAAGTTTACAAGGAATTGTTTAAATTAGATGATGACGATTTCCAATTGTTTGCTCTTATGAGAAAAGCGAAGTACGATTCTTTTCCGGAAGAAGACAGAGATTTAATTGAGAAAGAAGTAGGGGTTTTTATTGATGATGTGAAAATACAAGATCCGGACAATCCTGCAAAATTAATTGTGGCAAAATTAATTGTGGTGAGAAAATGAAGATAGCATCATTTTTTTCTGGAGCAGGAGGATTGGATTTAGGATTTTCTAATGTGGGTTTTGAATTAGCTTTTGCTAATGATAATTGGGAGGGATGTTGGGAAACTTTTGAAAAAAATCATAATCATCCAATTTGTAAAAAATCAATAACACAAATAGACCCTGAAGAAATTCCGGAAGTCGTTGGTTTTATTGGTGGTCCTCCTTGTCAAAGTTGGAGTCTTGCTGGAGCCATGAAAGGAATCAATGATTCAAGGGGAAAATTGTTTTATGATTATGTGGAATTGATTAGGGTAAAACAACCTTTGTTTTTTTTGGCTGAAAATGTGGCAGGTATTTTGTCGGACAAACATCTTCGGGAATTTGAAAAAATAATTCAAGCGTTTGAAGAAATAGGATATAATGTTTCCTATAAACTTTTGAATGCGAAAGATTATGGAGTTCCGCAAGATAGAAAAAGGGTTATTGTCGTAGGCTATCATAACAAGTTGGGAAAAAAGTTTGAGTTTCCAGAGCAAACAAATTCTGAAGTATTTTTAAAAGATGCAATTGGAGATTTGCCAGAACCAAAATCTGCTAAAGAAAAAAATAAGACTAATGGCAAGGGAATGGAGGTTTTTAATAATGAATATATGAATGGTGGTTTTTCATCAATTTACATGTCGAGGAACAGGGTAAGGGGTTGGGGTGAACATTCTTTTACAATTCAGGCGGGCGGGAGGCACGCACCGATTCATCCGCAGGCTCCCAAGATGAAATTTATTGAACAGAATAAAAGGGAATTTATAAGAGGGAAAGAACATCTTTATAGGAGATTATCTGTAAGGGAATGTGCAAGGATACAAACTTTTCCAGATGATTTTGTTTTTTATTATACTGATGTGGCGGATGGATATAAGATGATTGGGAATGCTGTTCCTGTGAAGTTTGCTGAAGTGATTGCCAATAAGATTAAAGAGGATATTTATGACAAAATTAAACAGGAGAAAGATTTAAATAAGTAGGTTGTGTGGGTGCATTATACTTTAACGAGAGGGCGGAATGGGATTATACCCGAATATTTCTTCCCTTTATACTTTATTTTTATGAGGTGATGATGAAAACTTTGAGTGAATTGAGAGAAAAGTTAAGGATTTATAATAAGAGGGATATTGTTGTGACGTATCATGCTAATATTCAGGCTTATGTCAGAGAGATAGATATTGAAGAAGTGAAGGAAAATATTGTTTGTCCTGATAAACTTGTTTATTTTGAGGCTCAGGGATATTATAAAGGGAACGAGAAATTGAATTGTTATTTTGCGTATGAGAAAAATATGTTTCATCGTTATGTGTTGACGTTGAATGCAAAGATTATTATAGTTACAATTATTAAGATAAATAGAGATTGGCAGAGGGCGATTGAAAGAAAATGATGGATTTTAAAATTGATTATGATTTGGAAAGTGATGACTTGTTTGTTTACTTAGAAGGGAAGAAATCTAAGGGGGCTGTTGAGGCTGGGAATTTTGTTTTCGATTTTGACGAGGCTGGGAGTTTGGTTGCGATTCAGATAATGGAAGCGAGTAAGACGCTTGGGATTTTGTTGACTAAGATTGTTGAGCTTGGGAATATTAGAGAGTTTAGGGCGGAGGCTATGAATTATAGGAATATGGCTAGTGTTCGGTTTACGATATCGGATGATAAGGTTAGTGAGAGTGCGAATATTCTGGTTCCGAGGATTATTGAGGGGAGTCCGGTTTTGAATTTGGGATAATTTTTTAGCCACGGATTCTCACGGATTTTGTTTTGGGAATATTTTATATAGTTGTTTTTTATTTATTAGCTTGGGTGATAATGTGAAAACTTTGAGTGATTTTGATTTGAGAGGTAAGACTGTTTTACTTAGGGCTGATTTGAATTCGGATGTAAGAACCCAAGGTTTCTTACCAACTTCCTTTAAGAATGGGAAGGTTGTTTTGGGAGAGAGGATTATTCAGGCGGCTGGGAGTATTTTGAAATTGAAGAAGGCTGGGGCGAGGGTTGTTGTTTTGGCTCATCAGGGAACGAGGCCCAAAGGGCTTCGTCGGGGTTTCGGGGTTTCGGGGTTTCGGGGTTTCGGTGGTGGCGGGGATTTTTTGAGTTTGAGGCAGCATTCTAAATTTTTGAATAAATATGTTAAGGTTAAATTTGTTGAAGATGTTTGTGGGGCGAAGGCTGTTGGGGCGATTGGGAAAATGAAAGATGGTGAGGTTGTTTTGTTGGATAATGTTCGGTTTGTCGAGGATGAATTTAAGCCGAAGAAGAAGGGGAATGTTTTGTTGAAGAATTTGATGCCGCTTTTTGATTTGTATGTTAATGATGCGTTTTCGGTTTGCCATCGGGAGCATACTTCGATTGTTGGATTTGCTGGTGGTATGCCGAGTTGTGCTGGTCCTTTGTTGGAAAAAGAATTGAAAGCTTTGGATAAAATTAAACTCAAGAAGTGTTTATGTATTTTGGGTGGGGCTAAGCCGGAGTCTAACATGCGACTGCTGGTCGCAGGTCGTCGGTCGTCGGTTGTCGGTTGTCGGAAGGTTTTGGCTTGTGGGCTTTTTGGGCAGACTTGCGTTGTGGCGAAGGGGAAGGATTTGGGTTATCAGAATAAATATTTGAGGGAGAATGTTTTGGTTAAGGGCGGGTATGAAAAGTTTTTGAAGATATTGAAATCTCGGTTGAGGCGAGTTAGGTTGCCGGTTGATTTTGCCGTCGCTGAGAATGGGAAGCGTGTTGAATATTCTTTGGATGAGTTTCCTTTGGATTATGAGATTATGGATATTGGGGCGGAGACTTTGAAGGAATATATTAAGGAAATTCGGAAGGCGAAAATGATTTATGTTAAGGGTCCTGCTGGGTTTGTTGGGGATGCGAAGTTTGAGAAGGGGACTGTTGAGATTTTGAAAGCGGTTGCTGGGGCGAAGGGATTTAGTATTGTTGGGGGCGGGCATTTGAGTGATGTGATTGCTCGGCACAAGTTGAAAGGGTTTGGGCATGTTAGTTTGTCGGGTGGGGCGCTTGTGAGATATATTGCCGGGGAGAAACTTCCTGGGTTGGAAGTTTTATAGAGCTTCGCTTTAGAGGAAAAATTTCGGATTTTTCCTTTAGAGGACTGAGGTCCTTTAGATGCTGGGGAAATGTTTTTAATTAGTTTGGAGAAAAGTAGATAAGTGTGGGTTTTTGTTATCTTGTATGGGTATATTTAATTTTTTGAAAAAGAAGGAAGTTAAAGTTGTAGATTTGTCTTTTGAGGAGGCTGGTGGGAGACTTGAGGAGATGAAAAAATTATCTAGGACTAGGGAGATTGAGGTTTTGAGTAGGGTTACGAAAATGTTGGATGGGTTTTATGATTCTGTCGAGGATAAATTGGGTGTTTTAGAGAGCGTTGATATTGAGTCGAAGAAAGAATATGAGCGTGTGAAGTTGTTGGTGCGTCAGGGTTTGGACAAATATATTTATTCTGTTCGGGGTTTGTTGGAGGAATTGAGGGCTTTAGAGAGGGATGAGATAGGGAAGTTTGTTCGGGAGGTCGGGGAGATTTTTATTGGGTTTGAGAAGAAAAGTTTTAAGGTTTATGAGAGGGCGACTTATCTGATTGGGGACGAGATGATGGCGGTCAAGAATGAAATTCGGAAATTTTATAATGGATTGGTTGAGATTTTTGAAAAGGAAAAGGGGTTGATTGGGAATTTGAATGTAGTGAAAGATGTGAGATTGAAGCTAGGTGAGATTGAAAAGTTTGAGATTGATTTGAGAGAGATTGAGAGAGAGATTGAAGAAAATAATGTTTGGATTAATAATGAGAGAAGAAAGATTAGGAAATTTAGCGAGGAGGTCGAGGAGACTAAGAAGAGTTCTGAATATGTTTCTAATTTGAGATTGAAAGATGAAGTTGGGAGACTGGAGAAAAAGTTAGGGGCGGAGATTGTTAGGTTGAGAGGGCTTATTGATTTTAAGAAGCTTGTGGGAATTGTGCATGTTAATGAAAGGGAGTTTGGGATTGTTAAAAAGTATCGGGATTCTTTTGTTTCGGAGTTTTCTCGAAATGGGGAGAAGTTGGTTGATTTGTTGAAGGGGGCGGGGATGATGAGTTCTGATATTAAGAGACAGGTTGCTTTGATTTCTAAATTGAGGGATGAATTGGTTGGGGCTAAGAAGAAGGTTGTTGTTGATATTGTCGTCGGTAAGTTGGAGGAAATTAGGAAGATTGAGGGAAGGATTGAGGAGATGAGGATTGAGGACGTTAAGATTAGGCATAGGATGAAGGAGCTTGGAGAGAAGTTGGAGGAGACTAAAGAGGCAGTTGTAGAGTTGGGGAAATGTTTTTAATTGGGTTAGTCTTCTGGTATTTGAGGTTGTATGGAAATTATAAAAGTTAAGAATTATAAGGAAATGTCGAGGGTGGCGTCGGAGATTGTAGTTGGGGAGATGTTGAAGAAGGGAGATATTGTGATTGGGTTTGCGACTGGGGCGACTCCGTTGGGATTGTATAGGAATCTTGTGAAGGCTTACAAAAAAGGAGAGGTTGATTTTTCCAAGGTTAAGAGTTTTAATCTTGATGAATATTATCCGATGAAGGGAGGCGATAAAAATAGTTACCGTCGGTATATGTTTAGGAATTTGTTTGGGCGGGTAAATATTAAGAGGGGTAATGTGAATCTTTTGGATGGAGAGGCGAGGGATTTTGGAAAAGAGTGTTTGGATTATGAGAAGGCGATTAAGAAGAGTCCGATTGATTTGCAGATTTTGGGGGTTGGGGCTAATGGGCATATTGGATTTAATGAGCCGGGTTCTTTGAAGAGTTCTCGGACTAGGTTGGTTGATTTGAGTGACGATACTGTGAAAAGGAATTCTGGGATTTTTTGGAAGGCACCCAGAAAGGCTTTGACGATGGGGATTGGGACGATACTTTCTTCTAAGAAAATTATTCTTTTAGCATCGGGGAAGGCGAAAGCTCGGGCGATTGGGCGATTGATGAAGGGGAAAGTTGGAGCAGACTGTCCGGTTAGTTTTTTGAGGAAGCATAAGAACTTACTATTTATTAGCTGTTAGCTGTTAGCTATTAGCTGTTAGATGGGGAAGATTTAAAACGATTGGGTTCTTGGTATGGGAAAGATGGTTGATGGAAATATTTTGAGTGAGGCTTATGATAAAGCTGTTGAGACTGTTAGAATTTGTTCTACGAAATATGGGCTGTTTGCTTCGGGAGGTGAGGATGGATATAAGGGAGTTTGGAGTCGGGATAGTTTTATAACTTTTCTCGGGGCGAGTTTAGTGAAGGGTGAGGATGAGAAATTATTTAGGGAGACTTTTAAGAAAAGCTTGGAGACTTTGGGGAAGAGTCAGAGTGAGCGTGGGCAGATTCCCAACGCTGTTTTGAATTTTGGGAAGAAGAAACTTAAGGTGGATTATCTTTCTATTGATTCTTCTTTGTGGTTTGTGATTGGGCATTATTTGTATAAGAAGAGATATGGGGACAGGGATTTTTTTAGGAAGCATAAGGTGGAGATTGAGAAGGCGATTACTTGGCTTTCTTATCAGGATATGGGGGAGGACGTTATGTTGGAGCAGTTGCCGACGACGGATTGGCAGGATGCGTTTCCGCACAAGTATGGGAGGACGATAAATACGCAGGCGTTGTATTATCGGGTTTTGAGATTGGT
>JAHIEP010000149.1 GCA_018901375.1 Nanobdellota archaeon | reverse complement strand
GAATGCGCCGTGCTGTGTTGGCATACTTCCAAAATTTCTTTTGCATTGGATTCCTTTTTGTTCGAGATGGCTATAAAGATGATTGTAGTCTAAACCACTTTCTTCTTTTAGTGTAATGCTAAATGCGTGAGGAGAAAGGACTTCGTCTCGCCCCTCTTCTACGAAATGTGCGATGTTTCTAATGTCTCTTGTTTTTTCTGTTAAATATAAGAGGTTGTCTTTTCTTTTTTGAAATGTTTCATTGAATCTTTTTATTTCTGGGATTCCTATTGATGCTACTAGATCATTCATTCGGAAATTTAGTCCGTGCCTGATGTGATCGAAATATAGTGAGCCGGGCTTTCTTCCGTGGTGTTTGACTGAATCTAGAATGTCTCGGAATTCTTTGCTATTTGTTGAAGCCATGCCACCGTCTCCGCAAGATACGATGTGAGCAACGTAGTAACTGAATGTTGCTACGTCTCCGAACGTTCCTACGAATTGTCCTTGGTATTTCCCACCATGGGCTTCGCAACAGTCTTCTATAATCCTTAGATTATGTTTGTTCGCTATGTCCTGTATTTTATCCATTTCGCATGGTTTTCCCATTGTATGAACCGCCATGATTGCTCGGGTCTTTGGGGTGATTTTTTTTTCGATTAAATCTGGATTAATATTCATTGTTTTTCTTTTGACATCTACGAAAACTGGCTCGAATCCGGCTGACATTATTGAATTCCCGACGGCAGCAAAGCCTAGTGCTGGTGCAATTATTTCATCTCCTCTTTTTGCTCCGAAATCGTAGAGTGTCATGCAGGCTGCTGTGTCGGCAGAAGTTCCTGAGCTCATAGTTATGTTGTATTTATAGTCGAAGAGTTTTCCCCATTCATCTTCCAGAATTTTTGTTTTCACTCCTCCTGATATGTGATTCGTGTTAAGGCAATCTTGAATGTGTTCTTTTGCCTCTTCGCTTACAACAAGATTTCCGAATGCTATTCTCATATTTTTGTTTCGCTATTTTTATTTTTAAGGATTTGTGTGGTATGTTATACAGTATGTTTTAGTTTGAGTTGTTATTTTCTATTAGTTTTTTTATTATCAGATCTTGTAATTTAATATTTTGTAATATTTCATTTTCGATTACTAATGAATTTCCTAAACCCTTGCATGCGTTTATGAATAAGTTAATTGATATGGTGAGGGGGTCTTCTATGTCTAGATTATTTCCATTGAAAATTAATTTTTGTTGATAGTCTTCTGAGGTTTTCTTTTCAAATTGGATGCCATTTATATTAAAGTAAAATTTACGTGGTCTTTGTTTGTTTATTCCAAAATCATATTTTATTTCGCATTTTCCATAATTGAATGAGATGGTTATTCCGCCTTCTTTTTTTGGTATGAATTTTAAATTGTCTAGTTGATTTTCTCCTAGGAGTTTTATTAAAAAGCTATTCATATGAGGAATTGCGTCGGTTACTAATTTTATATTGTCTTCCCATGGGGGTTCCATATATATTGAAAAGTAATTTATTTCTGAAGTTAAATGCGTGGGTATTCCTTTTAGAAGTGAAACTAATTGTGTATTGCATGATAATATTTTTTGTTTGCTTTTTGCTAAATTGAAAAGTTCTTTAGATGCGTCGTAGTTGTCGGAATTTGAATTAAATATTAGTGGTTTTTCGGATAATACGTGGATGTTTTTATTTAGACATTTTTTTATTTGTGAATAATGAAACTTTGCAGGAGTGCATACGCTGACTATGTCTACTTTTTCTTTTTCGAGCAACTCATCTAAATCCCAATATGGGTTTGCATTGATTCCGTATAGCTCTTTTAATTTTTCTGATTTTTCTTTTGAACTTTTTTCTGAACTTGTTAATATTGCTATGACTTCGCATCCAGAATTATTAAACTCTCGAGCGTGGTATTCTCCTATGTTTCCTATCCCTAGTATTGCTATTTTTAATTTTTCCATCTCATAGGAGTAGTTTTGGTTTAGTTAAATACTTTGTTGAAATTATAAAATTTCTATTTTGTTTTCGCCTGATACTATAAATTTTGTTCCTTGATTTCTATAGAAAGAATTGTTTTCCATTATTTCTTTGGCGTAGTTCCAAGCTAGGATGTAAATATAATCTGGGGATTCGTTGATAGATTCTTTCCCTATTATTGGTATTCTTACTCCTGGGATAATTTTGCCGTGCTTTAAGGGGTTGTCTTCTATAATGTAATCTATGTGACTGTTGTCTATGCCGTAAAAGTTTAACGAGGTTGTAGCTTTTGCAGGGGCTCCGTATCCGATGATTTTTTTCCCTTCACTTTTTAATCTTAAAATAAGTTCTTTTACTTCTTCTTTCTTTTTGTATATATTTTCTGCGAATTTTTGGTATGTCGAGAAGTTCTTTAGTCCGAAAGAAATTTCTTTGTATATAGACTCGCTTACGCTTGGACTTATTGGATTCCCGCCTCCTTTTTTTTGTGTATAAACTTGGATGGAGCCGCCATGTCCTTCGATATGTTTTACTTTTATTATTTCCATATTGTTTCTTTTGAAAAATTCGTCTAGAGCTATGACACTGTAATAGGAATGGTGCTCGTGATATATATTGTCAAAGGTTCCTCCTTTAATTGTATCTAATAAATATTGAGCTTCCAATACAAATATCCCGTCATCTTTCATTATTTTTTTTGTGTTGTCGATAAAGCCTTTTATGTCGTCTAGGTGTGCGAATACGTTGTTTGCGGTTACTACGTCTGCTTTCCCTTTTCTTTTTATTACTTCTTTTGCTGATTCTTCATTAATGAAATCGTTAATGGTTTCTATTCCATTTTTTTCCGCAATTTTGCAAATATTTTTTGCCGGGTCTATGCCACATATTTTTATTCCTTTTTCTTTAAAATATTTTAAGAATAATCCATCGTTGCTTCCGATGTCTACTACAACTGAGTCATTGTTTAAATTGTAACTTTCTATTATCTCTTCGGCCATCTCTTTGAAATGTTGTTTGTTTGTTTCTGTTGTAGAACTTACGAAGAAATAATTTTCGAACATTTTTTTGGGGGGTGCTACGTGTGACAATTGACATAGGTGACAGTTATCGCAGTACATTAGTTCTAGGTGGTAAAGTTCGTCTTGTTTGTTCAGGTCTTCTTGTGAAAGGAGATTGTTTGGAAGCGGTACTTCTCCTAAGGATATTACGCTCTTTAGATTTTTGTT
>JAHIEP010000148.1 GCA_018901375.1 Nanobdellota archaeon | reverse complement strand
GAAATGAGAAAAAGAAATTTCAAACCAATAAAAACAATAAAACTAAACCAATTCAAAAAAGAACAAAAAGAAAATTGGAAATCAAAAAAAGAAAATTTTGAAATAATCAAAAAAAGAATAATTCAAAAAATAAAACTTAAACCGACTTACTACAAATATTATAGCAAAAAAAAGAGCCCTAAATTTTTAATTGAATTATTAAAATAATTCTCCACAGTCATCCCAACCCCAAAACCATCACCCTCTAAACTCATATAACTTCCAATTTAATCACAACAAAAAATCCACCAAAAAATTTAAATACCTAACTCTCTTCAATATATCATAAATAGATGGAAGGATTCTGACGAAGACGGTCTTCGTGCCGCCAGTAGGATAGACGAATCCCCGATTCTATTTATCTAATTTCCTTCTTTCAATATTCAATAAATTATCTATCACCAAGCTTATTTGATATTCTGGAGTTCCTCTTTTCAACTCACTCTCCTTCTTTATCTCAGTATTCCCGTCAATCAAATAAATCAATCTCCTTACTTTCTTAAATTGATAATCGTCAACAGACATAAAGATAATACAATTTTTATGCTTTTTAATAAACTCCATTATCTCAATAAACAAATCCATATTCTTCCGAGACTCGTCAATTCTAATTCTCTCAAAATAAGATTTTATTTTCTCTCTTTTAATCGTACTATTAATATGCTTCAAATAAATTTTCCTATTCTTTCGGCCCCTGTAATGCTCAAACCTAGAAATCTTAGGCAATAGCTCCACAACCTTCTTTTGTTCAATGATATTATACCCAATCAATTTCTCAGAATAATCCAAGAAAATATAATAATCATAATCTTTCCTCTCTTTCATAACTCTTCAAACACCATGTCCTTTATAAAAATCCCGTCATCCCGTCATCCCAACCCCCAAACCATCGCCCTCCGGGCTTGTGTAACTTCCCATTCAATCGCAGAAGACGGCGACACCCGCCGTAGATATGGGAACCTCAGTTCCCTAAATGGTCCCTGCTCCCTGTCTTCCTGTCCCCAGTCTTCCCAAGCACAAGACCATCGCCCTCCCTATCCGTCCCAAGCACAAGAACATCACCATTCGTGCAACAAAATTATTATACAACCCCAAAAAAGTCCGCGCTCGTCCGCGAAAGTCCGCGGTTAAAATTACTTCCCTTACCCCCTATTCCCCAATCAACCTCACCAAACACTCCCTAGCCTTAGCAAAATCCGCCCCAACTCCGACCATTCACTCCTCGCCCCCAATCAACCTCTTCATAACCTCAGTCACCTTCCCAAAATCCGCCCTCCTCTCGCTCACCCTCATCACCTGCCCAATCAAAAAATTCAAACTCGCCGCCTTCCCGCCCTTATACTCATCAACCACCTTAACATTATCCGCAATAACCTGCCTACAAATATTCTCAACCCCAGCCTCATCAATAGAACTAACCTCCTCAGCATGCTCAGCCAAAGAAAACGACCTCGGCACAAAATCATTCATCAACTGCTTCCCCTTCAACTTCGTAACCTCCCCCTTCCAAACAGCAACAATCAACTCCGCCAAATGCTCCGGCTTAACATCAACATCCGCATCCTCCAAACTCATCTTATTATAATTCAAAACCCGCAACAACTCCACCGTCACCCACGGCAACATCCTCCTAACATCATCATTAGAAAATCCGCGTTCATCTGCGTTCATCTGCGTGCCAATTTCTTTAGTACCCTCAACTAATCCCTCAAAAAACTCAACCAACTCCAAATTCCGAGTCAATATCCCCGCATCCTCAGCCGAAACCTTATACTTCTTCAACAACCTATCCAACTTCACCGACGGCATCTCCGGCAACCCCGCCCGAATCTCCCTAACCATCTTCTCCGAAATCTTCACAACCCCCAAATCAGGATCCGAAATAAACCTATAATCCGCCGCATCCTCCTTCGACCTCATCTTTATAGTCTTCCCCAACTTCTCATCAAACATTCGAGTCTCTCGGGGAAACAACTCCCGACTCCCGACTCCCGACTCCCGACGAAGTTCAACTTGCCG
>JAHIEP010000147.1 GCA_018901375.1 Nanobdellota archaeon | reverse complement strand
GGTGTTAGATGTCGGACTTGTGGTGGGCGATTGAAGGAATGTTTGGGGCATCCGGGTTTGATTGAGTTGGCTCGACCATTGATTCATATAAAGTATTTGCCGATTATTGATTTGGTTTTGAGGTCGACTTGTGAGGCGTGTGGGAAGGTTTTGATTAAGGACGAGAAGGAGTTGAAGAAGGATTTGGTTGGGCGAGTTAAGAAGGCGAAGGATGGGAAGAAGTGTCCGCATTGTGGAATTATTCAGGAGCGGGTTAAGTTAGAGAAGCCGACTACTTTTAGAAGCGGGCGGAGGAGATTGTTTCCGTCGGAGATTCGTGAGAGATTGGTTAAGGTCAGCGACGCTGATTTGAAAGTTCTTGGGATTAATGCGAATACTTTACGACCTGAGTGGGCGATTTTAACTTCGTTGCTTGTTCCGTCGGTGACTGTGCGACCTTCAATTACTTTGGAATCTAGTGAGAGGAGTGAGGACGATTTGACTCATAAGTTGTCGGATATTATTCGTTCTAATCAGAGGCTTTGGGAGAATTTAAATGCGGGTGCGCCTGAAGTTATTATTGAGGACTTGTGGGATTTGTTGCAGTATCACGTTACGACTTTTTTTGATAATTCTATTGCTAAGATTCCTCCGGCTCGACATAGAAGTGGGCAGCCTTTGAAGACGATTAAGGAAAGGATTGAAGGGAAGGAAGGTAGGATTAGAAAGAACTTGGCAGGGAAGCGAGTTAATTATTCTGCGCGAACTGTTATTAGTCCGGATTCTAATTTGAAGTTGAATGAAGTTGGTATACCTTACGAGGTTGCTAAGATTTTGACGGTTGCAGAGAGAGTTACTTCTATTAATATTAAGCGAATGAAGGCATTGGTTGCTAAGACTGAGTATCCTGCTGCGAATTATATTTTGAGGACGGATGGGAAGAGGAAACGAATTGTTGAGGAGTTGAGAGACGAGTTGATTGAAGAGCTTGAGCCTGGATATGTAGTTGAAAGGCATCTTGTCGACGGTGATATTGTTTTGTTTAATAGGCATCCGTCTTTGCATAGAGCTTCTTTGATGGCGCATTATGTTAAGGTTATTCCTGGCAGAACTTTTAGAATTCATCCGGCTGTTTGTAATCCTTATAATGCGGATTTTGATGGGGACGAGATGAATATTCATGCGCCTCAGAATGAGGAGGCTCGAGCGGAGGCTAAGGTTTTGTTGAATGTTAATGCTAATTTATTTTCTCCTAAGAATAGTTCTAATATGATGGGTTGTGTTGCCGACGCTGTTAGTGGGAATTATATGTTGGGCGAGGCTGAGTTAAGTAAGGAGGATGCTTCGCAGTTGTTGTATGAGGCTGGGTTTGACGTTCCTAATTTGAATAAGATGAATGCAGGAAAGGATGTTTTTAATAAGGCTTTGCCGAAGGTTCTTTCGGGTGGTGATTATAATGCTACTAGTTTTAAGACGGGAAAGGGAAATGCACTTAGGGTTGTAGATAAAGAATTAGGTAGGGATGAAGCTGTTGAACTTTTGGGAAAAATATTTTCGCTTGGTGTTACGTTTTTGTCGAGGACTGGGTTTACACTTTCTGTTGACGATTTGGATGTTCCAGCTTCGGTGAAAGATAAGACTGTTAAGATTATTAAGAATGCGGAAGATAAGGTTGCTTTGATTATTGAGGATTATTATAATGACGCTTTGGAATTGTTACCTGGTAAGACTTCTGAGGAGACAAGGGAAAATAAAATTTTGCAGGTTTTGAATGAGACGAGGACGGAGATTGGGGACGCTGTTAAAGAGGGATTCCCTAAAGATAATTTGGTAAATAAGATGATTGGTTCTGGGGCGAAGGGTAGTATGTTGAATATTACGCAGATTGCTTGTTCGATTGGGCAGCAGGTTTTGCATGGGCGTAGGATTGATTTTGGGTATACCGATAGGACTTTGTCTTTTTTCAAGAAGGGTGATTTGTCTCCGAGGGCGAGAGGGTTTATTCATAGTTCTTTGATGAAGGGAGTTAGTCCTCAGGAATTTTTCTTTGGTGCGATGACTGGGCGAGATGGTCTTATGGATGTTGCCTTGAGGACTCCGAAGTCAGGTTATTTGTACAGGCGTTTGGCTAATGCTTTGCAGGATTTGATTATGGCTTATGACGAGACGGTTAGGGATGCTTCTAATAATATTGTTCAATTTGCTTATGGTATCGACGGTGTTGATATTTCGGCTAAGCATTTAGGTAAGAAGGTTGCTTCGGGTGAGGCGATTGGTATTGTGACTGCTCAATCTTTTGGTGAGGATTCGACTCAGATGGTTTTGAATACTTTTCATGCAGCTGGTGTTGCGGAGATGCAGGTTACGCAGGGTCTTCCTCGTATAATTGAAATTTTGGATGCTCGTAAATTACCGAAAACACCGACGATGGAAATCTTTTTAGACAAGGAACATAATAATGAAAAAGATGCGAGGATTGTTGCTGAGAAAATTAAGGAAGTTAAGTTGAAGGAAATTATTTCGGATATTACTATTGATTTTGGTTCGAAGAAAGTTAAGATTGGGGTCGATTCTAATTCTTTGAAGAGAGCGCATATTTCTTTGGATAAAGTTGTTGAGGTTCTTGGCGAGAAAGGTTTTAGTGTGAGGAAGTTGTCTGATGGGATGGTTTTGGATATGGCGAAGGAAGATTTTAAGATGATATATAAAACTAAAGAGAAAATTAAGGAAGTTATTTTGACTGGGGTAAAAAGAGTTTCGCAAGTTTTGGTTGTTAAGAGAGGAAGGGATTATGTTATCTTGACTGCTGGTTCTAATTTGAAAGATATTATGGATTTCAAAGGTGTCGACGCTGATAAGGTTATAAGTAATGATATTCATGAGGTTTCGCAGATTCTTGGGATTGAGGCGGCGAGGCAGTTGGTTGTTAATGAAATTAATAAGGTAATTAGTTCGCAGGGTTTGGCTGTTGATAGGAAGCATTCGATGTTGGTTGCGGATATGATGGTTAGTTCGGGAGTTGTTAAGGGAATTACGAGGATGGGGATTATTGGGGATAAGAATTCTGTTTTGGCGAGGGCTTCTTTTGAGACGGCTGTTAAGCAGTTTGTTCAGGCTACTAAGACTGGGAAGAAAGATAAGTTGGCTTCGGTGATTGAGAATATAATACTTAATCAACCAGTGCCTGTTGGGACGGGGTTGCCTGGGTTGTTGGTCAAGGTTACGGGTCCGTTGGCGAAACGAGGAGGTAGGGGGTAGGAGGTAGGGGGTAGATGGTAGATGGTAGGGGGTAGGAGGTAGGAGGTAGGGGGTAGGGTGGTGTTTTGGAGATTTAGAAATGAAGGAATTTAGAAACTTGAAGGTTTGGTAAAGGTCGTTTGATTTTGCTTATGTTGTTTATGAGATTGTCAAAACTTTTCCCAAAGAGGAGACTTATTCTTTAGTGGATCAAATTCGTAGAGCTGTTGTTAGTGGTTTTTCCAATATTGCCGAGGGTTGTAAGAGAGATTCGGATAAAGAATTGGTTCATTTTTTTTATATTTCTATGGGTAGCTTGGGAGAGGTGGAGGTGCAATTATTGTTTGCTGAAAGAGTTGGTTATTTGAATAAAGAGGATACTGATAGGTTGATTTGTGAAGTTAGAGAGATTAGTTGAATGCTTATGGGATATATTAAATATATTATGGAAAATAAAAATGAAGGTAAAGTTTAAATAAGGATTTTTTGAGTTAATGATATGAGTGTTAAAGAATTGAAGGATGGGATTGAAGGCGGGAAGGTTTTGTTTGGGATTAGGCAGGCGTTGAAGAACTCAAAGAAGGTGAAAAATGTTTTTATTACTAAAGATACTCGAGATGCGACGGTTGAAAGGTTGGAGAATGCTGGGATTGAATTTGACGTTTTGAAATCCAAGAATGATTTAACTAAGGAACTAAATCTTGATTTCGATTGTGAAGTTTTTTCGGTTTTGAAATGAAGACTATGACTTGTAATTTTAAGAATAATGGCACACAGATGAACACAGATGAACACAGATTTTTGTGGGGGTGGATGTGATGGCGGGGACTATTGATATGCAGTTGATGAGGTATATTAATTTGTTTGAGAGGACTACGAAGGTTCAGACGACGAAAGTTTTTGTTTATAATAATCAGATAATTTTTGCGGTTCCGAAGTCGAAGGTTTCTGAGTCGATTGGGAAGGGGGCTTGTAATGTCCGGAGGTTGAATGAGACTTTGAGGAGGAAGATTAAGATTGTGGAGATGCCGGCTGTTGATGACGAGGAGGGGATTAAGAAGTTTGTCGAGGACGTTGTTTCGCCGATTGAGTTTAATGGGGTTGAGTTGAATGGGGATGGTGTTGTTGTTAATG
>JAHIEP010000146.1 GCA_018901375.1 Nanobdellota archaeon | reverse complement strand
GGGGCTGAAGCCAGTGTGTTAGTGTGTAAGAGTTTTAGTGTGTTAGTGTGTGGTTGGCTGCAGGGTTGGGGGCTGAAGCCAGTGTGTTAGTGTGTAAGAGTTTTAGTGTGTTAGTGTGTGGTTGGCTGCAGGGTTAAAAAGGAACACGGATTTTTTTGATTGGGGTTGGTAATTATTGTTATAGATAAATGGAATTGTTTTGGGAGTGTGTTCTAAAAGGTACACGGACGAGGACGGAAGGACACGGATTCACACGGAGGGGAAGTATTTTAGGTTAATTTTTTAGATGCAGACTAGCGCGAACTTTTGTTTTTTGTGTTGTATCTTTGGGGTAGTTATAAAAATAAGGACTATATTGCTGATTTGTTTTGAGAGGAATAAGTGATATGGTTTTTGAGATAGAATGGAAAACCTGTTTTGGTTTGGGAAACGGATTGGAATAGGTCTGTAAGAAACCAAGGTTTCTTACCAACTTCCTGTTAAGTTGGTGGAATATGTTTGGTTTTTTTAGTTGTGACTGTGGGAGAGGTAGGTTTTGTCGACGGAAAAGGTTGGAATAAGTGGAATGGAATGCTTGTTCGTTGGGGTCGAAAGAAGGATGTGGTTCAAGTGATACGGCATTTTCTCTTATGGTGTTTTTGTATCTTCGCGTGAAATCGCCTAATTGAAATTTGTTGGATTGTTCTATTTGCTCCCGGATTGGCTTATGTCGATTCGGGAGTTTTTTATTTGTTGGATGTAGGTATTCTGATTTTTATTAATCAAAAGTTTTAAATAGTAAGTTATCATTATAGTGATAATAATAAACGTTATCGAGATAACTTATGGGAATACTTGAGCTTGTTCAACGCGAGAAAGAAATGAGAAGATTGTTTGGGCGGCGGGAGCTGGATATAATGGAGAAGCAGATGTTGGGAGTCTCACTTTCTCCTTCAGAGAAGACTCGATTGTCTAGGGACATAAAACCTAAATTGAATATAATTTTAAAGATGTCTAATTTTTCTGAGGAGTTTGGACTCAAAAAATCTCAGAAGATTAAAATATTAATTAAGGAGGCTAGGGAAGTTATTTTGGAGAGCAAGGATTTTGGGGAGATAAAAAGAATTTATGTTTTTGGGAGTTATGTTGATAATAAGCTTAGGATGGAATCGGATATTGATATTGCCGTCGAATTTGTGAAAATTTCTTCGAGGGACGCTACTAAGTTTGTTTTGAGGATGGGCGGTATGTTAAGCGAGAAAATTCAGGTTAGTGTGTTAAATGTGCTTCCTGAAAAAATAAAGGCGGAAGTTTTGAATAAGGGGAGGGTAATATATGGGAAGAGTTGATGATAAGATTCTGATGATTGAGAAATTTTTGGAGTTGTTAAAATGATTAGGGCGATTTTTTTTGATTTTGATGGGACGATTAGTGACGCTAAGAGGATTGCTTATGTTTCTTTTGTTCGGACCTTGAAGGAGTTGGGGTATGAGTTTAATGACGGGAGGCTCATCTGCGGATGGGTGGCTCGAGTAAAACTCGGGGGGCTCACTGATGTGGGGGGCTCAGCGTTGCTGGGTGGTTGGCGGTTGGAGGGAGTTGTTAGAAGATGCTGATTATTAGGCCGTAGATTATGAAGCTGGTTGCTCTTGGGATTAAGCCGTAGATTATGAAATTTTTCTTTGAACAGTTTGCTGCACCGATTACGACTGGTAGGTAGGGGAGTGGGGAGATTGCGGCTATTGCGATTATTGCTTTTCCGTATTTATTTGTTAGATGGGTTAATCTTATTGCGTCTTTTTTTGAGGTTAGGATATCGACTGCTTTGAACATGTATTTTTTCCCTAGGTAGTAGGCTGTGCTTGAGCCGATTGCTGAGCCGATTATCGTCGCTGTTATTACGTAATATAGATTTATTCCTGCTAAAATAGCTATGCCTTCTACTGCTATTGGGGAGACGTATTGGGGACCTAGGTCTAGGAGGAGAGAGAGTAGGAAAAGAGCAGGTATACCATAGGCGTAGATAAGTTCTGATGAGCTGTTTTTTAGTTGAGGCAGATAGATAAATGTTAAGACCATCGCTGCTGTGATTATTATTGTTAGAAGAATGGTGATTATTCCTATTAAGAGTTTTATATTTTGTTTTTTCATTTTAATTGGCTGGCTGCTTTGATTATGTTTAGTTCTAGGTCCGGGTTTTTTTTGAGGAATTTGCTGAATAGGTCTTGGATTTTTTTGTCTTGTTTTCTTTTTGTGCCTTTTATGTTTTTTAGTTTTGCATAGAGTTCTATTTCTTTGTCTGAAAGATAGATGAGAGGTGTTGGGTGTTGGGTGTTGGGTGTTAGCGAAAAATTTCCTTTTAGGATTTCTTTGAAGATGTCTTCGGCGATTTGGGACAAATTAGAAGAATCGGTTGTCGGTTGTCGGTTGTCGGTTGTCGGAATGAGTTTGACTTGGAATTTTGTTTGCAAGATGTGGATTAAAACTTTTGTGTTTAGGTCTTTGGCTTTTTTTAGGATTATGGTTTTGTCGTCGGGGAGGCTGTTTTGTTTTCGGATTGTTCGGAAAACTTTTCGTTCTACGTAGTCTATGAATTCTTTTTTGTTGAGTTCTCTTTTGTTTGTGAATGTCCAGACAACAGCCTTCGGCTGTGGTGTATTGGTGTATTGGTGTATTGGTGTATTGGTTTTTGTTGCGCTCTTGTTTCGCGCTTGCTGGTTGTTATTCATAGTCTTCCTCTGTTAAACATTTTATTCCTTTTTGTTTTAGCATCTTTGTAAAGATACCGTCGCCATCTTTTATATTTCCTGTAAAAGTTCCGTCGTATATTTTTCCACAACCGCAGGATGGGGATTTTGTTTTTAAAATTGCTTCAGTAGAGTTTGTCATTTCTGCAATTTTCATTCCCTCTTCTGCTCCTTTAATGAATTCTTGTGTTTTATCTTCTCCGTCTTTTGTCAATACTTTTCCTTCGACAATTTCTACTGGAGTTCTTGGGGTGGTAAGTCCTCCTAGTTGTTCTGGACAAACCGGAATTGCCTTTCCTTCTTTTATTAGTTCGATTACTTTTTGGCAGGGCTTACCACTGCCATCATAACGACACCCAATCCCTGCTAGACATGCTGATACTATTTTCATAATTTGTATTTGTTGAACTTGGCTCTAAGTTCTTCGTTGTCTCCGGTTGAATAAGCCCTTTGAAGTTCTAAAGTCTTTCTGCTTTCTTTAGAGAAATATATTGAGGGAGTTCCTTTTTTTCCTGGGATGTGGTTTTTGAATTTTGAGATTGTTTCGGATTCTTTTTCGTTTCGGGCTACAACTAACCAGGTATCGTCGATAGCAAAATGCCGACCAATCATCGTTAATGGTAATGTCTCTTCGGTGATTAGGTTTTTTTGGAGGAGATGTTTTAGTTTTTTTGAGTGAATTTTTTCGCAGAGGAAGCAGCCGCCGCCTGGGCTTGGGTATTTGATTTTGTATTTTTCGGCGAGCTCCATTTGTATTTTTCTTGAGCGTCCGTGGATGCCTAGGTCTGCTAATGGTCTTGTTATTTTGAAACCACATTCAGCGTCGATGATTTTCTGGGCGGATTCTGTTTGTGACATTGGTCGTTGTCCTGGGACTTCACCGGTTGCTATTATTTTTATTCCGTACTCGTCAGCATATTCTTTTGCTTTTTTGAACATGAAAATTTTGCAGTCTTTGCAGGGGTTGATTCCGGAGCCGATTCCGTGTTTTGGTTTTTTTAGGATTGATAGATATTCTTTTAGGAGTTCTCCTTTTGTTACGTCTTTGATTATCATTTTGACTTGAGATGATTGTGCAAAGTGGAAGTTGCAGGAGAGATTGCAGCAACCGCAGCCGAATGGGAGATTGAAGTAGAGGGCGGTTATTTCGTAGCCTTGGTCTTGGAGGATGCGTACGACTAGTCTTGAGTCTAGGCCGCCGGAGTAGAGGACCAAAGCGCGCTTTGGTTTGGGATTTCGGGGTTTCGGGGTTTCGGGGTTTCGGTTAACTTGTGCAACTTTTTTCATAGAGTTGGAATGAGAAGTCGGTTTTTAGGGTTTGTGTTTGCTTGGCTGCTTAGAAAAATTTAGAACACGGATGAATCAGTGTGTGAGAGTTTGAGTATGTGAGTGATTTAGATGTAATTGGCTACAGAGTCAAGAAGGAACACGGATTGGAACGGAGGGGACAACACAGAAGACACGGATATTTTTAAGAGGGATAAGATTAACTTGAGAAGTTTTAGATTTCAGCGAAGAGGACTACGTAGTTTTTGCCGTAATTAAAAAAATATTAAATAGAAATTCTCTCTTTTGCCTATTTTTGTTATCAGGAAATAATTATCAATTTTTTGGAGTTGAATTCTGTAGCCTCCTGTTCGAATTCTAAATTCATTTCCTTTGTCTTTTAGTTTTATAATATCTACTGGGCTGTTGTTTTTAAATTTTTCGAGTGTGAATAATATTTTTTGCTGAATGTGTGTGTTTAATTTTTCTAGTTGTTTTTTTGAATTTTTGGAAAAGATTATTTCCATCTTAGAAACATAGTTCTTGTTTAACTTGGTCGAGAGTGAAGAATTCTCCTCTTTTGTATTCTTTGAGGGATTTTTCGATGTCTTGCTTCGTTTCAATGGAAAGTTGTTGATGAGGTTCTATAAAATCCCAGATGATGTCTTCGTAACTATCCTTCTCTTCTTTAAAACTTTTGAGAGTATTTAATAATTGTGTGCTTATTCTAATTGATGTTTGTTGTTGCATGTATTATGTATGCATTACGTATATATAAGCTTTTTGTTCTTATATTTCGGCGAAGAGGACTACGTAGTTTTTGCCGTAGGTTTTTGCGCACTTAGGGCAGGTTGTGTAGTAGTAGTACATTTGTTTGACTTCTTTGCCGTGTTGCTTGACGTAGTCTTTCATTTCTTTTGTCCATTTGCCGACGTTGCTGTATGGGCCTTCGAAAACTTTTGTTAGGAATTTCCCGGAGACTCTGACGTCGAGTTCTTTTGATATTGCTTTTTTTGTGCTGACATATATGTTTGAGTAGAATAGGGATTTCTCGTCGGAGAGGACGATTGGAATTTTTGTTCCTGCGTTTGCTTGCTCTATTTCTTTGTGGACTTTTTTCATTACTGAGCCGAAGTTTAGTGGGATGTGGAAGAATGATATTACTTTTCTTTTTACGAACATTTTTTTGTTCCAGACTACGGTTTTGTTGTCGTAAGTTTTCGGGTCGAATTCTGGACAACAGTTTGTTTCACCTTCTTTCATGGTTTGGTTAGGAAGGTTTTGTATTTAAATGTTTTGTTAGAGAGGCTTCGCTTCAGATTGACTTGGCTGTTTGAATGACTTTGTGATATGAAAGTTGAGGGTAATTTGGAATGGAGTCGTAATAATTATTTTATCTTCTTGAACATTTCTACTAACTTTTCTCCGACGATGTTTTTCAAATCCATTGGGTGTAATTTTTTGTTTGAGAAATCTTTTTCTAAATTTTCGTAATTGTCGTAAGTTATGTTGCCTCCGAATTTTTTTGGTCTTGATATTTCTATTTTTTCGAATGTTGGGAATATTAGAATTTTTGTTATTTCTAAGACTGGGTTTGGTTCTCCTTCTGGACAGTAGGCTTTTACGATTTTCTTTTTTATTTCTTCTGGGGAATCTTTGATTGAGATTAGGCTTGATTTGTCTGAGGAGGACATTTTTCCTGCGTCTGGGCCTTTTAGTGAGGAGATTAGCGAGGTGTGGACGAAAGATGGGACTTCGTAATTTATGTCTTTGAGGGATTCGATTGCTATCATGTGGATTTTTCTTTGTTCCATTCCTGCTACGACAGCGTCGACGTTTAGTGCTTTCATGTCGGCTACTTGCATGAATGGGTAAATTAGTTGGGTTACTTTTGCGTGCTCGATGTCTCGGGCTACTGCTTGCATTGAACGGATGCCACGGTTTAGTGTTGAGTTTCCAGCGAGGGTGAAAACGTCTTCGATGTAGTCAGGTTTTTTTTGGAATGAAGTTCCTGTTATTATCTCTGGATTTTTTAGGCCTATTTTTTTGAAAACTGATTTCCATTTTTTTACTTGGTCGTTAATGAATTCCCAGTCGCCTTTTTTGTTTAGCCAAGCGTGCCAATCTGCTAGGAGAATTTTTACTTTGAAACCAGCGTCTTCGAAATCTTTTAGTTTTAGAATTGTTACATAGTGTCCGATATGGATGTCGCCGGAAGGTTCGTAGCCGCAGTAGACGATTGGTTGAGATTTTTTTAGAGAGGATTCTAATTTTTCTTCGCCTAGAACTTCTGCGGCGTTTCTTTTGATTAGATTTAATTTCTCTTTTGTGTTCATGTGTTAGGGAAGCTTGATGTGGTTAAATACGTTTTGGTTTAAGGAATCGCAAAGTCAAGATAAACAATGAGTAAAGAAAGCGCGCCGGTTATTGCTATTAGTTTGTATTTTTTCGTTAGTAGTGGAATTAGATTTATGAGGACGATTAGGGAGCCTATTAAAATATTTCTTGTGAGTATCATTTTATTATTGTTATTAACCATTTATATAAAAGTTCCGTGAAGACTCCGAGGGCGATGAAGACGGAGCCGATTCCGTTTTGGTCGATTGTATATAGGAGCCCTCCGACTATGAAGATTATTCCGACGATTATGTGAAATTCTGATTGGGCTTTATTGTTCATGGTTATTTTAGTGGTTTGAAATATATAAAGTTTTGTTAACTTGGTTTACTAAGATATAAAAAGAAAGTCTGATTTTATTTTTTATGGAAGATATATATGATGTTTTGATTTTGGGAGGGGGTCCGGCTGGTTTGACTGCGGGGATTTATTGTGGTCGTTATAATATGAAGACGTTGGTCGTCGCTGGTAAGTTTGGGGGGACGGCGAATTTGGCTGGAGAGTTGGAGAATTGGCCTGGGTTTTCTGGTAGTGGGATGGAATTGATGGGGGAAATTAAAAATCAGGCTGAGAAGTTTGGATGCCACTTTCTTGAGGGGGACATAACGAAAGTGGAGAAGCTCACTTCGTGGAAGGGCTCGGCTACGCCGGAAGGGCTCACCTTCGGTGGAAGAGCTCATGCTTCATATGGGGGCTTGGCGGGATTTGAGTTGACTGTTGATAATAAGATTATTTTTGGTAAGAGTTTGATTGTGGCTTTGGGGACGGAGCATCGGCAGTTGAATATTCCTGGAGAGAAGAAATTTTTGGGGAAGGGGGTTTCGTATTGCGCGACTTGTGATGGGAATTTTTTTAAGGGAAAGAGCGTCGCTGTTGTTGGTGGTGCGGATTCTGCGGCGAAGGCAGCTCTTTATTTGGCGGGGATTTGTGAGAAGGTTTATGTTGTTTATCGGAAGCATGAGATGAGGTGTGAGCCGATTAGTTTGTCTAATATTTGCTCTACTTCAAATATTGATATTATGTATTATTCCGAACCTACGGAGATTGTTGGGGAAAACAAGGTTACTGGATTGAAGATTAAGAGCGAGGATTCCGGTGATGTTGAGATTGATGTTGATGGGGTTTTTATTGAAGTTGGGGCTACGCCGGCTGTTGATGTGTTGAAAGATTTGGGTTTGGTTTTTGAAAAGAATTATATTGTAACTGGGAAGGATGGGAAGACGAATGTCGACGGTGTTTTTGCTGCTGGTGATGTTACGAATGGGCCAATGAAGCAAATGGTGACGGCTGCAGGTGAGGGAGCGATTGTGGCGAAGATGGCGCATGAATTTTTACTCGGTAAAAATTCGTAGTTGGTTGTTGGTTTGTTACTATTCTTGAGGTGCGATTTTGAATATAAATCTTTATATATTTGGTTTTGTGATTGTTTGGATGGAAGAATCTTCGGGTGGAGATTGTGATTTGTTGGAGGTTGTAAATAATGCTATGGCATATGCTGTTTCGTTGGGGAAGAATTCTGGAAGTGAATATCAAAATTGGATTCGTGCTAAAAAGCGAATGGAAGAACATCTTGTTTTTGTTGGGCGTCTTGAGAGTATAGAAAGTGAGATTCCTTATGATGCTTATCGAGGGCATCCTGAAGGTCGCGTGGTGGCTACGATGGTAGAAGGTGCGTTGGTTGCGGGTTCTGGAATTGGATATCGTTGTTAGAGTAGATAGATTTGATTGGCATGGGAAAATATATATACTCTGGTAAATTGTATGTTTTATGGGAAAATTAGTATCTTTTGATAAGACCGGGAGACTTTATTTGCCCGAGGAAATTCGGAAGCAAATTGAGTTTCGAACTTTTGCTATGAAGATTTTGGAAAATGGTATTTTTTTGGAATTTGTCGAGGAGGAACCGATTGAGGCATTGGCAAGATTGGGGCGAGATAAACTCAAAGGTAAGTCTATTAAACAATTAAAAGAAGAGGCTAGGGGTGATATTATTGGGCGTGCGAAAAATAGCTGATAGTGATTTTTTTCTGGCTTTGATGAAAGATTCTGATTGGTTGAAGAAAAGGGCTTTGGAAATTTATGGGGGGAATGGGGGGAATATTTATGTTACTGCTTTGACTGTTGCTGAGTTGATGATTGTGTGCAAGAGGGAGGGGATTGATTTGAGGCAGGTTTGTATTCAGGTTTCTCGGATTGCGAAGTTGGATGGGTTGTGTTGGGAAGATGTTTTTCGGGCTTGTGATTTTGTGGAGAAAGGTGCTACGATTTTTGACAGTTTTGTTATGGCGTCGTGTAGGGATGGGGATTCTATAATTAGTTCTGATAAGGTGTATGGGAAGTTTGGGTTTGATGTGATTGATTTGAGGGGTTAGGTTTACATTTGTTCTAGTCTTGCTAGGAAGATATTTATACTTTCTTTATGTTGTTTGGTTATGAAAAATAAGGTAATGGATGTGATTGCTTGGATTTTTATTATTGTTGGAATTAGTATTATGTTATCTTGGTATTTTTTGAAGGCTTTTGGAATTGTTAATTCTCCGATTTGGTTTGAAATTTTGCCAGCTTTGAGTGCGGGAATTAGTGTTGGAGGATTTGGCTTTTATCTCGGTTCATTAAAAAAGACTGTAGATATAAATAGTAAAAATATTAATAAATTGAGCGTTGGTATGAATAAGTTTTATGAAAGGTTGTGTGAAGTAGAGAGAATGCAAAAATTATGTGTTAGCGGAAAGTTAAAAGGAAGTCCTTATGAAGAAAAATAAATTGTTTATGTAATTTTAGGAAGATATTTATACTTATTTATATTGTTTATATTATGGGAAATAAGGTGATGGATTGGATTGCCATGGGGATGATTATTGTGGGAGCATTGATAATGATAGCCTGGTATTTTCTAAAAGTGTTTTGGGGTTGGTGAACGAGTTGAAACAATTACATTCTTTCTAATCTTGCGATTCTTTTTGAGGGGGGTGGGTGGGTTTGGAAGAGTTCTTTTGTTTTGTTCGGTTTTGCTAGGAATAAGGGAGCTACTGCTCCGGAAACTTTCATTTCTGAGTTGGATTCGATTTTTTTTAGGGCGCCGATTAATCCCGTCGGGGTACGCATGAATTTTACTGCTGAGGAGTCGGCGGCGTATTCTCGTTTTCGTGAGATTGCTAATTGGACTAGAGCGACTACGATTGGGGCTAGGATTGCTAAGATTATTCCTATTACCATCATTATTATTTGTGATTTGTCGTTGCCGCTTCTTCTGTTTCCTGACATTGAGGACCAAAATAGGGAACGTAGGAAAATTTGTGAGATTATTGAAATCATT
>JAHIEP010000145.1 GCA_018901375.1 Nanobdellota archaeon | reverse complement strand
TTAATCTCAACAATCTTCCCATTAGCCAGCTCCCCAACCAACGGACCATTCGGAATCTTCAACTTCGCCAACTTCTCCCGGTCAATCCGATTCTTTTCCTTCACAACAAACGAATAAGCATTAGAAGCACAATCATGATCAGCCTCGACAGAGTCAATTAAAAAATCCTTATTCTCAAAAATAACTCCGCCGATAATCTCCTTAACAAAAATATCCAAACTTTCAACCCGCCCGACCAAATCAAAAAACTGCCTAACTTTTTCATTAGTCCCTTTAGGTCCATAAATTTCCAACTTCCGATTATACCCATTCAACATCATCGTCTGTAAAAGTCCAGGCAACCCAAGAACATGATCCCCATGCCAATGCGTAATCAAAATCTTCGTAATCTTACACGGATTCAAACCCGCCTTCCTAAACTGCCTCTGCGTCCCCTCGCCACAATCAACCAAAATATTCTCGTCCCTATACTGCAAATAAATCGCAGGATGACTCCGCCTAGCCGTAGGAATCGCACTCCCAGTCCCAAGGAAAGTAATTTTTATTTTCTCAGTCATTCTTAATCAGATCCTCCATCGTCTTCTTTAAAATTGACAACTTATTTTTCACGAAACCCCAAAGTCGTAAATAATTCACTCCAAAATAAATATGTATCAAAAAATTCCTAGAATCGACATAAGATTCCCATAAAACATCAGGATATTTCTCTCTAACATTTTTCGGAATATGAGTAACTGCTTCTCCAATTATCTCCACTCGTCTCACAACCGAATCAACCAACTTAATATCTTTTCTAAAATCAGAATAATCCCTCTTACCAATATACCTCTCAATCAAACAAATAGAATCAAGAATATCCTTATAAAAAAGTTTTAAATCCCTTTTCATATTATCCTAATCTCCTCCCCCAAAATCTGTTTTTTAATTTGCTTCTTAATAACACAATATTCAACCAAGTCGACATCACGCCCCAATGCCTTCTCCAAAGTCCTCTTTATTCTAACTAAATCAAACAAGTCAAACGACCTCGGCAATTGCACCAAAATATCGACGTCGCTATTCTTCCCACACTCACCCCGAGCACAACTACCAAAAATCCCAGCCCGACTAACTTTCTCCCGTTTCAAAATCGGCAAAATTTTTCTCTTAATAATATTTATTTTCATAAAAATATAATAGAAACATAGTTTAAATTTCTTTACCAACCACAATCAACCAAAACATTCTCGTCCCTATACTGCAAATAAATAGCAGGATGACTCCGCCTAGCCGTAGGAATCGCACTCCCAGTCCCCAAAAAAGTAATCTTTATTTTCTCTACCATAAACAATACAAGAAAAAGGAGTTTTTATCTCTTTAGAAAGACTTTTTACTTCCTCATAAAAGCCTTCTTGTTCCTAAAAATCATCTCAGTATGAGGATAAGCAATCTCTACATCTTTCTCATTCTTAATTGAATCATAAACCTTCTTAGTAATCTTACTTTTCAATTCCATCATTTGTCTTGCTGGAACATAAAATTTCAAACTTATAATCATCGAACTCTCCGCCATACTAATTCTAGTATAGGGAACATCCTTATGCTTTTCCTTTATCTCCGAAATACACTCACCAGCAACCCTTTCAATAATCTCAATAGCCTTATCCAAATCACTCTCATAGGTAATAGAAACATCCATACTGCTCAAAACAAAATCATTAGTCAAAGTATAATTAATAATATTTTGTTCAAAAAATAAATAATTTGGAATCATTATATTTCTACCCGTTACCTCTCCCGAAGAAATCCCAGCACCAACTTCATCCAAATAAATATGAGTCAAAGTAATATCATAAACATCTCCTCGGACATCTCCGATAATTATCCTATCTCCAATACTAAATGGCCTCTTTATCGTCATCATCAACCACGCCGCTACTCCAGTTATAGGTCTTTGCAACGCAAACCCGAGACCCGCAGTCAACAAACCCAAAAAAACCCCAATCCCCGTCCAAGATTTAAAATAAGAAAGGAAAACAAAAAGGAAAACAAAAAGGAAAATAGAAATACTCGCCACCCGAGTAAGAAATTTTATATTAGAAATCTGTTTTTTATTTTTAGCTTTCCTCAAAAGAAGAATCTTTGTCCTCCTAATTAAAATCTCCACAAAAATCACAATTAACAAAAAAACAACAATAGCAACAATCAATCCAATATCAAATTCCATAATATATCTGAAGAAAACGAGTTTTTATTCTTAACTAAAATAACTACCGACTAAAAGCAGATACCAGGAATTGCACCTGGGATCAGCGGGTTGCAGCCGCTTGCCTTACTGCTTGGCTATACCTGCACAAAAATAATAAATTCATACTACTTTTAAAACTATCTAAGAAAAAATCAACAGCAGCAGGAGTTGGTAAGAACCTTGGTTCTTACAGGGCTATACCTGCACAAAAATAATAAATTCATACTACTTTTAAAACTATCTAAGAAAAAATCAACAGCAGCAGGAGTTGGTAAGAACCTTGGTTCTTACAGGGCTATACCTGCACACATACCAATGTACCATTACACCAATACACAATTATACTGTTCCTACCCCTTTTAAAATTATTCTCTAACGATTTTCACTAATCTTTCTTCCTTACCAGTCCTATCCTTATAATGCCCAACATCACAATAAGATTCCTTCGCTATCCTTTCTCTCACATACTCATCCATTATCCCCTCGGATTTTTCCCTATCTCTATCCGCAGGTCTCAAAACAAAACTCTTTCCATTTAAATCAGGCAAAGTTCCAACATAAAACCCGTCAAAATCCTTATATGCAAAAAGTCTAATTTTAGTCACAGGAAAAGACAGATGAATCGGAAGAATATCAAAACCCCCACTACACCCCCTCTCTAACATGTGCGAATAATCTCTCTCATCTACCATCCCAAAAAAAAACATCCACCCCTTATAAAAATAATTGTTATCCAAAATACACATTCAATATACTTTTAACCAAATCCCACTCTCAACTTTAAGCTTGCCTTACTGCTTAGCTATACCTGCACAAGATTACTAAAAATAAAGAGGTTTTAAATATTTGGTACCGGGAATCGCCTGTAGTATCCATTTATTATATGCCACTTCTTTCAACCGGAACTAATCTCCCCTCAGCCTCAGTTCTATCCATAAAAAATCCACGACAAGCCCTTAAGGAGAAATAATTAATATAATCTCTAACCTCTTCTTCTAACTTGTGATTTCTATCGCTCGTTATTTTAAGATCCCCAATATGAGAATAGGGTTCGGGAGCATCAGTTCCTGTTTTCTTAAAAACATAAAATTCATCTCCCCCAGGCTTTGCATATGTTGCAGTACCAAAATAATCAACAGAAAAAGATTCACTTCTATGAGCAACAGAAAAAACATCATCAGCCTCCTTTGTTAAAATATAGAGATAATCATCCACCTCTTCAACTGAACCCCTAACATCTACAGAATATCTATCAACTTTACCTTTCATCCCAAAAAAAGCAATCTCTACTTTATAAAAATAATTATACTCCAAAATATACATTACCACGCTCCCGACAGAGATTCGTGACCCAGCACGAAGTGCTAGGGTTATGCCTCCGGCAACCTGCCAGGTTCAATCCTGACGCTCACGCTCCCGACAGGATTCGTGGCCGAGCGAAGCGAAGGTTATGCCTCCGGCAACCTGCCAGGTTCAATCCTGACGCTCACGCTCCCGACAGGATTCGAACCTGCGACTTCTAGCTTTCTTCAAAACTTTAGAAGGCTAGCACTCTATCCAGGCTGAGTTACGGGAGCCTAATCTTAAAACCGCCTATTTTCTTTATAAAATTATCTACAACCGACCTTTTACACGTCCAAAGCACCCACGAATTATTCGCTTTATCATAATACGGTTCACGAAAAGAAACACCCACATCTTCACAAATCTCTCTAACATCGATTAAAAACCTTCTAGATTTTTGTCTCAACTGAACACTCTTTTTCCCTCGATAATTGTAAATATTCCCATCGCACTCAAAAACTCCTTTAATAAAACTCTTTCTAAAACTCTTTCTCAATCTCACCACCTCCGGAACCTTAATTTTCTCATATTTTAAACCAATAGGTATCTCATACTTATTCGCCAAAATCATAGAAAGAGGTTTAGAAAAAATATACAAATCATGATAATTATCATAATCACAAACAGAAACCTCAACTTCAAAAAGCTCCCAAATCAACCCACTAAGATAATTAATTTTTTCTCTTGAATTTGAAGTAATTTGAACATACCAAGAATTTCTCTTTCCTCTCACGGAATGAACCAAACACCCATCCCCTAAAATCACTCCAAGAATATAACAAAAGGCGTCATTTTCACAATCAGGAAACTTAATCTTATTTCCACCCTTAATAGAAAAATATTCTACCTCAACAGACTTCAAATTCTTTATTTCCATAATCTTAATAGCAACACTTAAAGGAATGGGTCTCTTATGAGTTTTCCAAAAATAATAAGACCTTGAAGAAAAATCATCAAATGACTTTGGAGTAAACTCCGAAAGCAAATCTACTAAGTCTTTTGAAAAAACGCAAATCCCCTGCCCCGAATCCTCAAGAGATTTCAGCAACTTTAATGCGAACTTCATACATAGCTATAAGAGGGACTAACTATATAAACATTTTTATAAACTCCTTCCCACTTTCTAAAACATGGCAACAATCGAAGAACTAACAAACTTCTGCAAAAGAAAAGGCTTCATCTACCCATCTGGAGAAATCTACGGCGGGCTAGCCGGCTTCTGGGACTACGGACATCTCGGTTCCGAATTAAAAAACAACATCAAAGCCCAATGGTGGAAACACCACGTCCACAAAAGAGAAGACATCGTAGGAATCGACGGAGCAATAATCACAAATCCAAAAGTCTGGGAAGCATCCGGCCACGTCGAAAACTTCACCGACATAGCAGTAATCTGCACAAAATGCAAACACAAATTTAAAGTAGATAAACAAGAATTAGAAAAAGCCAAATGCGAAAAATGCAACGGCAAAATAGAAAGCAAAGGCGTCTTCAACCCAATGTTCACAACCCAAGTCGGTCCAATCCAAGACGATTCAACCCTCGCCTATCTCAGACCCGAAACCGCCCAACTAATTTTCACAAACTTCAAACTAGTCCAAGAAAACGCAAGACTAAAACTCCCATTCGGAATCGCCCAAATCGGCAAAGCCTTTCGAAACGAAATCGCCCCAAGAAACTTCATCTTCCGAGTCCGAGAACTCGAGCAAATGGAAATCGAATATTTCATCGACCCAACAAAAAAATCCGAATGCCCTTACGAAATAGAAGACATAGAAATAAAAATTCTCTCAAACAAAATGAAAGAACCAAAAAAAATGAAAATCTCACAAGCCCTAAAAAACAACATCATCAAATTAAAGTGGCACGCTTATTGGCTTTCCTCGTCGTTAAACTGGTTCAAATCACTAGGAGCAAACATAGAAAATTTCAGAATCAGACAACATCTCAAAGAAGAAAAATCCCACTACTCCACAGACACTTGGGACCTCGAATATAATTTCCCTTTCGGTTGGAAAGAACTACAAGGAATAGCAGACCGAGGAACTTACGATTTAGAGCAACACGAAAAACATTCCAAAAAAGATCTTAAAATAATGGACGAACAATTAGATAAAAAAATCCTCCCAATGGTCGTCGCTGAACCCTCATTTGGAGTCGAAAGAGCATTGTTAGTATTCATGAACGAAGCCCACACAATCGACAAAAAAGGAAACACAATTCTAAAACTCTCTCCAAAACTCGCCCCAGTCAAAGTCTCAATTCTTCCCTTAATAAAAAAAGATAAAAACCTAATTAAAACAGCGAGAGAAATTTTCAAAAATCTCCAAGAAGAATGGAACGTCACCTACGACGAATCCGGCTCAATCGGACGACGCTACGCACGAAACGACGAAATCGGAACCCCCTACGCAATAACCATAGACTTCGACTCCCTAACAAACAGCGACGCTACAATCCGAAACCGAGACGACGGAAAACAAAAAAGAATCCCAATCAAAAACATAAGAGATACAATTAGAAAATTAATCAACCAAGAAATAGAATTTGAAAACATTTAACATTAATTTTATATACTTCCCTACTCTTCCTATAACATGAACAAAAAAGAAATAGAATTAGTCCAACAAATTGCATTCTATATCGGAATAGCTGTCATCGCACTATTAATAATAGCGAATATAAAAGTATGGCTAAACTAAAATTAACAGACAAATTAACAATAGTATCAAGTATAATAATATTACTTTTTGTTATCTATCTAGTAGAAAAAATATCAACAGCCAATGTTTCGATTGGCTCGACTATGACATTTCTTTTGGTTCGTTATTTATAAATTTAATAATAAATATTTTACAATCTTTAGGAATATAAATGGACTTCAAAAAAATAATAGCAATAATAGCACTAGTAATAATGACTATATCCGCAATTGTCATAGCAATAGCTGTCATAAAACTTTAAATACCAAACTCCCGTCATCAACTCTAGGTGATAAAATGATTAGACTAATTCAAAGGAGGCTACCTGTAGAAAACCTTGGTTCCGTCGGATAACAATGACAAATAAACAAATAGAATTCTTCCAAAAAATAGCACTAGGTTTCGGAATAGTAGGAATCATCCTTTTAATAATACACAACATAAGAATATGGCTATAAAATTATCAAGCAAACTAACAATAGCATCAAACATAGGAACCCTACTATTAGCAATAATAATAATAGGAAAAAGCCTAAACACTTCCTACTTTAATTGGTTCGATTACACAGTAACATTCGCTACACTATTCTTAAACATCGGAATAAATATACTAACAGCGACGGGACTATGAAAAAAAACACACTAGACATAATAGCAGTAACGGCAGCAATGATAAGTTTCGCAATAGCCACAGTATTCATAATCATTTATATTAAATTACTCTTATTTTCAACATGAACGAAATTCAACTATCTCAAAGGAGGCTACCTGTAGGGAACCTTGGTTCCGTCGGAAACACAATAGCATTCGTATCAATAAAAGGTGGCGTCGGAAAAACAACCCTAGCCCTAGAAACCGCAACAGCCCTCGCAAAATACTTCGACAAAAAAGTCCTACTCGTCGACGCTAATTTCTCCGCCCCAAACATCGGACTCTACCTCGACCTGACAAACGACCTAACCCTCCACGACGCCCTCAACGGAACCCTGCTCCACAACACAATCTACGAAGCCCACGGAATCGACATTATCCCCGCCTCAATGTATTACGACAACGAAGTAGACCCATACAAATTAAAAAAAATCTTGGAAAAATTCAAACCAAGATACGACTTCATAATCCTCGACTCCTCCCCAAACTACGAAGAACTAAAACCAGTAATCGCAGCCGCCGACAGAATTTTCCTAGTAACCTCCCCAGACAACGTCACCCTAACAACAACACTCAAAGCAGCAAAAATCGCAAGAGAACAAGAAACCCCAATCGAAGGAATCATCGTCAACAAAATCCGTTCCCCAAGACACGAATACAACTTAAGAGAAATAGAAAAAATATCAGACATCCAAGTAATGGCAAGAATAAGAGACCATAAAAAAATGGCACAAGCCCTACACGAAAAAATCCCCATCACAATCCTAGACGAAGCAAACATAATCTCAAGAGAAATAAAAAAATTAGCGTCGGCAATCGCAGGCTCCCCAGAAGAAGACGGCTGGTTCCAAAAACTCCTCCCATTCAGAAACC
>JAHIEP010000144.1 GCA_018901375.1 Nanobdellota archaeon | reverse complement strand
GTTAAGTTGACTCCTGAAGAAATGCAGAAGAGATTTATTGATATTATTAATTCGGTGAATAAGTTAATTGCTGAAATTGCGGAGCCTGAGTATAAGCAGAAGTGGCAGGTTGGCGTCGCTGATGGGTCGGTTGCTTTTGGTTCTGCTTTTCATAATTGGGCTTTGAGTATTCCGTATATGCAGAAGAAAGGAATTTCATTTAAGGAAGTTATTGATGCTTATGAGGCCGGTGGGGAGGAATATAAGTCTTTGGCGAAGAGGGCTCCGATTCACGAGGTTATTTTGAATATGGTTATTAGGAATCATCCGAACCCTGTGACCGCGCAGGAATATAGGATTCCGAAAATTTGGCATGGTGATATTGATAGTCAGGTTGGGAAGGATTTGAAGGCGTGTAATATCGACGGTGAAGTTGCGTTTGTTCCGATAAAAATTGTGATTGACCCGCACGCTGGAGAGGTTGCTTGTGGACGTTTGTTTGGTGGGAAGATTAGGCAGGGAGATGAGTTGTATATGAATATTGCTGGGACGAAAGTTCGGGCTCAGCAGGTTTCGATTTACAAAGGAGCTCATCGAGTTGCATTGGATGAAGTTGTTGCTGGGAATATTGTTGGTATCGTCGGGCTTCGAGATGTTGTTGTGGGTGAGACGGTTTCTAAGAATCCTATTGAGCCGTTCGAGGCGATTTCGCATTTGTTTGAGCCGGTTGTTACAAAATCTATTGCTGCAAAGAGAACTGCTGATTTGCCGAAGCTGATTGAGGTTTTGAGGCAGGTAGGAAAGGAAGACCCGAGTTTGAGGATTGAGATTAATGATGAGACTGGGGAGTCGTTGATGTCGGGGATGGGAGAGTTGCATTTGGAAATTATTGAGAATAGGATTAAGCACGAGAAGGGGTTGGAGATTGTGATGGGTCCGCCGATTATTGTTTATCGTGAGTCGGTTGCGAAGGTGAGTGATGTTGCGATTGGTCGGTCTCCGAATAAGCATAATGATTTCTTTATTACGGTTGAGCCGTTGGAAGAAAATATTGTCGAGGCTATTGCTAATGGGACTTTGCCGAAGGGGAGAATTAAGAAGAAAGATAAAGCTTTGGATGAGACGTTGGTTGGATTGGGAATTGCTCGGGACGAGGCGCAGCAGTATAGAGATATTTACAAGGGTTCGATTTTCTTGGATAGGACGAAGGGGATTGTTCAGATTGGGGAGGTTATTGAATTGTTGCTTGATGCGTTTGAGCAGGTTATGGATGCTGGGCCGTTGGCGAGGGAGCCGTGTCATAAGATGAAGGTTTCGGTTGTTGATATGAAGTTGCATGAGGACGCGATTCATCGAGGGCCTGCGCAGGTTTATCCGGCTGTTCGTGATGCGATTAAGGAGGCGTTTGCTAAGGCTGTGCCTGTTATTTATGAGCCGGTTCAGGTTCATCAGATTGAGGCTCCGATTTCTTTTATGGGGGCGGTGACTGGTTTGGTTTCTACTAAGCGAGGGAATTTGGTTGATGTTTCTCAGGACGAGACTGGGATTACGGTTAGGGCTGAGTTGTCGGTTGCGGAGATGATTGGATGGACTTCGGATTTGCGGTCAGCGACGGAAGGGAGAGGTTCTTCGAGTTTGGTTAGTCAGAGTTTTAAGAAGTTGCCGACGGAGTTGCAGGTTAAGGTGATTAAGCAGATTAGGGAACGGAAGGGGTTGGCTGAGAATCAGTAGGTTTAATTCTTAACGACTTATACTTCGTTGCAAGAACCCTCATGTATGTCGATACACTTCGGAACCTTGCGCCTAGTCTAAGCCTGTTAAGAATTAAAATTGTTAGGATGGATTGGTAGTGAATTTTTTGGGGAAGTTTTTTATAGGGAATAAATTTGATGTTGTTTATGGAAGATAGAAATAATGGCGTTCTTAAATTTAGGACATATTATACTCCTAATGAAGGTCCTCTTGGTGGGCGAATTCCTAATGCTTTTCAAATAGCATCTGAAGAGATGAAGGGTTTTGTTTCAGATTTAATTGTTAATTATTCTTTTAGGGATATTGTAACATTTTGTGATCAAGATTCTGAACTTGTTGAAAATAAGTTATTTTATGTTGGTGGTGGGGTTGTTAATGTTATTTCCCATAATCATTTATGCCTGTTTCATGAAACAGATGATGGTTTGTGTAATATGGTGAGAGAGTTGAGACTTCCTACTGAAAAATCTTGATTTTATAGGAAGATTTAAATATGTGTTTACACATAATTTTTTATGGTTAATATTACTATGACTATTCCGGATGATTTGTATC
>JAHIEP010000143.1 GCA_018901375.1 Nanobdellota archaeon | reverse complement strand
GGAGATTACTGGGTTTATGGTTTCGCTTTGGAATAAGGACGCTGTTTTGTTTCCGGAGAAGATTGATGGGAAATTTGTGATGTTGCATCGGCTTATGCCGGATATTCAGGTTCTTAAGTTCAGGAGATTTGGTGATTTGAAGAATGATGATTTTTGGGCGGATTATATTGAGAATTTGGGCGAGGGTGAGGATAAGGTTTCTTTGTATAGGCGATATAGTTGGGAAGGTGAGCATATTGGAGCTGGAGCGGTGCCGATAAAGACGAAGAAGGGATGGTTGTTGATTTATCATGGGGTTAATTTGGCTACTGGTAGTTCATCTAAAAAAATTTATCACGCTGGTGCGGCCTTGTTGGATTTGAAGAAGCCAGAGAGGGAGGTTGTTAGATTGAGGAAGCCTTTGTTTTCTCCTAAATATAAGTGGGAGAGGGAAGGGGATAAGAATGATGTGGTTTTTCCGGAGGGATGTTCGCTTAAGGGAGACGTGTTGAAAATTTATTATGGATGTTCGGACTCTAGGATAGGGGTTGTTGAGATGAGCTTGAGGGAGTTGCTTGCGGAGTTGGGGAAGAGTTAGGTTTATTTATTTCGTCGGTGTAATATTTATATAGTTTGTAGTGATTTTATGTTGATGGAAGGATTAGGACAGTGTGTGAGGGTGTGATTATGTAATTGGCTACAGATTGAAATTGAACGCACCCAACTGGTGAACCTCTGGTGATGTCCGGGCGAGGACGGAGGGGAAACACGGAGGACACGGAGGGGAATAGATTGTTTTGGGGTGGGGGTGGGATTGGTAGTGATGTAGATTCGACGCGAATGAACGCGAATCTTGAGAATTGACGCGAATTTTTTTGGGTTGGTTTTTTGGATGGGAATTAGAATAATTAACCGCGGTACCCTCACTGATTGATTATTAAATTTGGTTGGGGCATGCTAACTTTCGCGGACGAGCGCGGACTTTGTCGACGAGGAGTTTGTTTTAAGGTAAGGTTTTGGTTTAAGAGTGAGAAGTTGCTTACTTGTTTCTTTTTGCTTCTTCGATAAATAATCTTGCGATTAAATATGAGAGTGTTGATTCTGCGCCTTGGTTCATGTTTAGGGAGTGTTCGCCGACTCCGTCGAAGCAACCTCCGGTTGTCTCGTCGTATACCATTTGGCTTAGTGGATTTTTTCCGTAGAACCAATGGATTGATGCCATGGCTTTTTTGTGGTATTCTGGATTTTGTGTTATTGAGTGAGCGGTGAGATAGGTTTGGACGAGGGATGAAGCGTCGACGGGTTGTTGGTCGTAGAAGGCTCTTTTGCCGGCTTTTTTGTACCAGCCATTTTGTCCAATTAGAAAAATGTTATCTTTAACGAATATTAATTCTGTTAAAAAGTTCAGGGTTTTTTCTGCTACTTCTAAGTATTTTTGGTCTCCTGTTATCTCGTATGCTAAATAGAGAGCTTCGGGAAGTTTTGAGTTTGAGTAAGAAAGGGTTTCTTCGAACCAGTGCCATTCTTCGCTGGATTCTAGGTCGTATCTTTGGGCTAAATAATCTGCTAACTTTTTTATTAGGTCTAGGGTTTCTTGGTTTGGATATTTTTTTTGATAATGGTACAGTCCTATTATGGAGAATGCGACGGCTCTTGGGGATTTTATTTTTTGTATATGATGTATTGATTTTTTTATGAGTCTTTCTGCTTCTTCTGCGATTTGGGAATCTTCGGATTTGTTGATTGTGTATCCAAGTGCCCATATTGTTCTGCCGAAGGAATCGTCGCTTTTAGCGTCGGAGATTTCGTTTTCGTTTTCTACATTATTTTGAAGATGTCCGGTTTCGCTTTGGCAGGAGTCTATGAAGTTTAAGTATATTCTTGAGAGGTCTTTGGATTCTTGGGAGCTGAAAATTTTGTCATGTAGGACGGAGGCGATTAGTGCTCGGGAATTGTCGTCGATGGTGTATCCCGATTTTTTGTCTGGATCCGAATGGTTGCAAAATTGAATCATTCCGAAATCGTCTGTCATTTTTTTAAGATGGTCTAGTTTTATTTCTGGAAGTCTTTCTATTTCCCTGTTTTTGAGTTTTAATATTTTGTTGAATATTTTTCTGTAACTGATTGCTACGTTTTGCCAGGTCATTGGTCTGCTGTAGGAGTAAGCTTTTCTTTCTATGAGTTTTTTTAGGTCTCTGTCTGATAAGATTGTATCTATTTTTTCTGCGTAGGATTCTGGGGACCTGTCCTTTACTATCATACCTCTGTCTTCGGATAGGAATTCTTTGGCGTATTCGATTGGGCTTGAGACGACTATTCTGCCACAACCTAGTGCGTAGGATAGGGTTCCGCTTACGATTTGGTTTTTGTCGAGGTTAGTGCAGGCGTAAATGTCCGTCGCTAAAAGATGTTCTACGATTTCTTTTAGTGATAAGAATTTGTTGTAAAATTTTACGTGGTCTTTTAATCCTAATTTTTTTACTTCTCTCATTAGTTCGTTACGGTAGGATTCGCCCTCTTCTCTTCTGACTACTGGGTGGGTTTCTCCTATGATTAAGTATTGGACGTTTGGATGTTTTTTTATTATCGCTGGCATTGCTCGAATCATGTATTCCATTCCTTTTCCTCGGCTTAATAATCCGAATGTTGAGATGAGTGTTTTTCCCTGGACGCCGATTTTTTGTTTGTAGGATTCTTGGTCTACGAATGGGACGCTTGGGATTCCGTGGGGGATGAAGAATATTTTTTCCTCGTCTATTCCGTAATCATCTTTTAAGATTTCAATTGCTTTTTTTGCCATGACTATCGTCGCTGATGATTTTTCGCAGAGTGATTTTACGATACGTTTTATTGCGGTGTCTGGATTTGGGAGGACTGAGTGGAAAATTACTGCTATTGGTTTATTGATTATTTCGAGAAAGGGGAGGATGTGATTACCGTGGTCGCCGCCGAAAATTCCGAATTCGTGTTGAATACAGATGAGTTTTATCTCGTCCATCTTGTTTATTTTTTTTGCGGTTTCGATGTAGTCGTCTATGTCGTCTTTGTTTATTTCTATTATTACGTTGTCGTCGTAGTCGTGGGTGTGGTTGTCGTCGTTAAGGGCGATGATTCTGGATTTTAATTGAGGGTTGAATTTTTTGTTTATTGCCGACGACAAATCTTGTGTAAAGGTTGCTATGCCGCATTCTTTTGGAGGGAAATTTCCTAGAAAACATATCAGATTATTTTTTACTATTGGCTCTGAGTTTGTATCATCCTGATTCGAATCTTCATCCTCTTCGTCCATGGGTTTAACAGATTTCTGTTGTTTATAAATTTTGTTGGGGTTGGATGGATGGGGAAGATTAAAGGACGCCCCAACCGAGAGCTGACCGTTTTAGTTCACTTTACGTTAGGGCGTTGGGGGATATAGTCGGGTGGTATGTGGGATTTTAGTTGGTTAGGTTTTTATAAAAATAAATTCCAATATGATTCAGAAGCCTCGCTTGCAATATAATTAACTAAGTTCTTGTAATCTTTATCCGTTTTTGTTAGATTTATTTTGTCGGCGCTGCCGAGAGCATCGAGATAGTCGTTTTTGTTTTTTTTGTAGATAACTATTGGAGGATATTTTTCTTTGATTAAAATGTAATTCATCAACATTCTTCCGGTTCTCCCGTTTCCGTCGAAGAAAGGATGTATTTTCTCGAACTTGTGGTGGAAAATTGTTGCTAAAACAAAGGGGTGTAGTTTTTCTTTATTCTCATTATACCATTTTGATAAAAGATCCATGTCTGTTTTTACATAAATCCCTAGGCTTGCTTCGAAATGTGATTTGAAAACTCTTATATCTTTTGTTCGGTAGCCGGTTCTTTCATCGATTTTTTTCATTAATCTTTTGTGAATTTCAACGATTAGGCTATTGTCGATGTCTTTTTTAAAATCGAATAGCCATAGCAAAACCTCTTTAGTATTTTGTAGATCGTAGATTTCTCTTAGCGTCCTGTCTTTTGGAGTTCTTCCAGTTTCAAAAAAATTCTTGGCTTCTTCGAGCGTTATTGTGTTTCCTTCGAGTGAAGCGGTATTGTATGCAAATTCAATTGCGAAATCTTCTAGAATTTCTTCTCTGGATTTTTTATCAAGTTTTTGGAAAACCTTGTTATAGTGCAACCGGCTAGCTTCAATATCTTCTAGGCTCTTATTCAGAAAATCGTCTTTCTTTAGTTTTAATTTTTTTATTTTGTCGTTATAATATTCTGTCTCTAAAAGTAGATTTATTTTTCTGTAACTTTTTTTCATTTCTTGTTTATTTTTTGCTACGATTGGAAGATTCTTTCTGGCTTCTTCTATAGTCGAGCCTAAATAAGCAATGTCTTTTGTTACTTGCTTTCCGCTTAGTCGCTTTGATGCCCTAAGATAATAATAGTTTTTATTTCCTACTTTCTTTTTGTAAATGTAAACCATGATTGTTTTAGAGAATTAGGCTATTTAAATCTTACCCTTTACAATTAGTGTATTGATAATGTAAAGGGTATTTTTTTATCAAAATAAAATCGACGCCCCGACGACAAAAACACTAAAAAACACGTTTTGTCGACGATAAAACTTTACGCCCCAACCGAGGATTGAACTCGGGTCTTGACCGCGACAGGGTCATGTACTAACCATTATACTATTGAGGCTTGAATATTTATTGAAGAATTGGTTTTTAAGACTTTTGTTTATTTCTTTTTTTCGTTTTCTTTTTTGTCGTTGATGGGTTTTGAGTTTTTGGTCTTGTCATTTTTGCTAGTTCGGTTCGGATTTTTCCTATTTCCTCGAGGAGCATCGCATGGTTTAGAGAAAGATGTTGGACTTTGTCGTGGAGATCGGAGAATGCGTCATTTAACATGAGCATGTCTTTTTTTACGTAGGCGAAACTTGCTCCGACATTTTTTTCTATTTGGGCTGTGGATTTTTCCATGATATTATAGAGATTGTTGATTTATAAAACTTTTGTATTTTGTCATTCTGGAATTAAGACAATTTAGGGGGTAGATGATAGAGGGTAGGAGGTAGGTAACTTGGCGGGTTGGGCGTAACTTTATAACTAAAATTTATGTTGGAAATAAATGAGCAAGAAATATGAACTTTTGGCGCCGGTGGGGGACTTTCGAAATTTGAGGGTGGCGATTGATGCTGGGGTGGACGCACGAAAATCTAAGATTTTCGAGGTGGTAGGTGGTAGGTCGCTAGCGCTTGTAGGTGGTAGGTTAGAATTAGGGCAACAGGGTTGCCGATTTAATTTGACTTGTGCAACGAGGAGGTTGATATGAATAAATATGAATTGCTTGCTCCTGTTGGGGATTGGCGAACTTTGAGGGTGGCGATTGATGCTGGGGCGGACGCGGTATACTTTGGGATTAGAGGGTTTAATATGAGGGAATCGGCGCGGAATTTTTCTTTGAGAGATTTGAGGAAGATTCGGAAGATTTGTGGTTCTGGCGTTCGAATGTATTTGACTTTGAATGTTGTGGTCTACGATGGAGAATTGAAGAGGGTTGAGAATGTTATTAAGAAAGCTAAGAGGTTTGTCGACGCTATTATTTGTTGGGATATGGCGGTGATTGAGTTGTGTCGGAAGTATGGCGTGCCGTTTCATGTTTCGACTCAGGCTTCTGTTTCGAATTTGAAGAGCGCTTTGTTTTATAAGAAGCTCGGGGCGGAGAGGATTGTTTTAGCGAGGGAGTTGAACTTGAAGCAAATCAGTAAGATAGCTAAGCATGTTTCGGTTGAGTGTTTTTGTCATGGGGCGATGTGTGTTGCGGTTTCTGGGCGATGTTTTATGTCGCAGTTTACACAGGGGCTTTCGGCGAATCGTGGGAAGTGCGCGCAGCTTTGTCGTCGGAGTTGGGGAATTAAAGATGATGCGGGTAATGAGTTGAGGCTGGAGAATTCGCGGGTGATGTCTGCGAAGGATTTGTGTACGTTGCCGTTTATTGATAAGATGAAGAAGGCGGGGATTTTTTCGTTTAAGATTGAGGGGAGGAATCGATCGCCGGAGTATGTGTTTGCGGTTGTGTTGGAATACAAGAAAGCACTTGATGCGCTTTCCGGTGGTTTGGGGTTTGGGGTTTCGGAGATTCGGGCGGGGGTTGAGAATTTGAAGAGGGTTTATCATCGGGGGTTTTCTTCGGGGTTTTATTTTAAGATGCCGACGGCGGATGATTTTAGTTTTTCGGAATATGGTGAGCAGAGTGAGAGGAAGGAGTTTGTTGGGAAGGTGTATAAGTATTGGCCAAAGGCGGGGGCGTGTTCGGTGAAGATGAATGCTGGGAAGCTGTGTGTTGGCGACGAGGTTTATTTGATTGGGGATAATGTTGGGGCTGTGCGGACCGGTGTTAAGTCTATTGAGTTGGAGGGGAAGGATATTAAGATGGCTAGGAAGGGGGATGATGTGGGCGTGGTCTTTGACCGCGAGGTAATGGGAAATAGGGAACAGAAAATAGGGCGAATGGTGGGTTGTGATATTTATTTAATTCGGAAGAAGTTTTAAATACTTGTTTTTGCTTTGATTTGTATGGCGAATAAGATTGCTTTGACTATTATTGTGAGTGTGATTTTAACTATAATAGTTGTATCTTTAGTGAATGTTGGTACGAGTATTGTTTTGAATGAGCCCAAATATGAAGATTATTGTAGTAGTGTTGATTTGAGATATGAGCCGGTTAATAAGAGCGATGCGGAAATTAATCAGTTGAATAATGATTATATGAAGTGTAGTGAGGATTTTACCGAGGCGCAGAAGCCGTATAATCAGTATCGGTATTACATCTTCGCTGGAATTGGGTTTGTGTTGTTGTTGATTGGGTTGTTTGCTAAGGAGAATTTGGTTCAGTTGACTGGGTTGGCGGCTGGTGGTATTTTGGTTGCCGAGGGGATTGTGATTAATTTAGAGAATAAGTGGATCGTGTTTGTTTCTTTGTTTGCGATATTGATTATTTTTGGTGTTGTTGCTTCGAGGATTATTAGGAAGGTTTAGGTTTGAATTTCTATATATGATTATATTTGTTATTAGAATTAATGTTCCTAGGGTTAGACCGACTATGACGTCGGTGAGCCAGTGGACTTGAAGGTATAATCTTGTGAAGGATATGATTAGGGAGATTAGGATTGCGGTTATTATGGCTTTGGTTTTGTGTTTTTTATTTATTAGAAAGTAGGCTAATAGTCCGAAGAAGACGATTGACATTGTTGCGTGGCCGCTTGGGAAGGAGAAGCTAGGGGGTAGAGGGTAGGGGGTAGGTGGTAGGGGGCGGGGGCGTTGGATGATTTGTTTTAGGATTGTTATGAGGGCTCCGGTTATGGTTATCGTCGAGGCGAAGAAGATTGCTTTTGTTTTTTCTTTGTTTATGTAGAGGTAGGTTGCGATGGCTAAGGAGATTATTATTAGGACTATTGGGTCTGTTATCGTCGCTGTTATTTTTGAGAAGGTTGTCAGCGTCGGGTTTTGGATTTGTTGCATTAGGGTTAGGGTTGTGGTGTCGATTGTCATGGGAGGTGAAGGGGAATTGTTTATAAAAGTGTATTGGTTTAGTTTTATATGGATAGGAAATTGAAGGTTGGGTTTTTTTCGTTTACTTGTTGTGAGGGATGTATGATTAATGTGATTGAGGTTTTTAATGAGAAATTTTTTGAGTGGAAGGATAAGATTAGTATTGAATATTTTCGGGCTTTGAAGAAAGTTAAGCCGATTAGGAAGATGGATGTTGCGTTTGTCGAGGGGGCGGTTTCGACGAAGAGTGAGATTAGGAAGTTGGAGAAGATTCGGGCGAATGCGACGAAGGTGATTGCGATTGGGTCTGGGGCTATTAATGGTTGGCCGTCTGATTTGAGGAATTCATTTAAGGGTGTGCAGAAGAAAGAGGCTGAGATTTTGAGGCAGAGGTTGGGGCAGATTGAGAAGGTTTTGCCGATTAAGAAAGTTATTAAGATAGATGATGAGGTTGCTGGTTGCCCCATCAATTCAGATATTTTCGTATTGAAAATGTCTGAATTGATAGAAGGGAGGAGGTAGGTTTTAGGTGGGAGGTAACTTGTATACAAAATGGTTGATTTTAAGAATTTGAAAGTTTGGCATCGTGCTATTGATTTGGCGATTGTGGTTTATGAGGTTATTAAGGGATTTCCTAAGGAGGAGAGGTATGCCTTGACGGATCAATTAAGGAGAGCTTCTGTTAGTGTTTTTTCTAATATTGCTGAAGGGTGTAGAAGTGGGACAGATGGAGAGTTGATTTATTTTTTAGGGAAGGCTCGGGGAAGTTGTGCCGAAGCTGAGGCGCAGTTGATTTTTGCTGGGAGAGTTGGGTTGGTTGATGAAAGTAGGGTTACGAAGTTAACTGGAGAGTGCGAAGAAGTTAGTAGAATGATATCTGGATATATTAAGTATTTGAAAGAAAAAAAATAGGTTGTTGATTGGGAAAGATTATAAATGATGTTGTGCTTTGTTATTTGTGGATAGAGAGAGGTTGGGGATATTTTGGCGAAGGGTGGAATAATATTAGTTTGTGTTTTGTCTGTTCTTAATATTTTGTATTTTTTGGGGGTGTTTGGATGAGTGATATTGATTTTTAGCTTTATTGCTAATTGGGTAAATGCCAGTAGCTTGTTGTGATGTGAATGTGTGGGGTTGGGGTGGGCTTAGTGAATTTTTTATGAACGGACTTACATGGACTTTGACGGACTTACATGGACTTTTTGTTTGTTTTATTGATGAGCTTGGCTTAGTGAGTTTTTTATGAACGGACTTACATGGACTTTGACGGACTTACATGGACTTTTTTTGGAATGGTTTGGTTTAGGGTTTTATTGAGGGGTTTGTGTAACTTGGAGTTT
>JAHIEP010000142.1 GCA_018901375.1 Nanobdellota archaeon | reverse complement strand
TCTTACAAATATGAAAACAACTAAATGTCATCCAGCAAAAATACCAGCTTAGGAAATACCAGCTTAGGAAGTTGGTAAGAAACCTGGGTTTCTTACAAATGAGATTCAAAAAACTAACAATAGAAAATATCAGAAGTTACAAAAACCTAACAATAGAATTTCCAAGAGGCTCAATACTTTTAGCAGGCAACATCGGCTCGGGTAAAACATCAATTCTTTTAGGATTACAATTTGCCCTCTTCGGATTACAACCAGGACAAAAAGGTTCTTCCATACTCAGACAGGGAACCGATTCAGCATACGCATGTTTGGAACTAGACATCGATGAAAATCAAGTAATAATAGAGCGAACAATAAAAAAATCAAAAGCTGGCGGAATAACCCAAGACTCAAACGTGCTAACAGTCAACAATATAAGAGAAGAACTTTCCACCTCAGAAATGAAAGACCGAGTCATCCGACTTCTAAACTACCCAAAAGAATTCGCCAAAAAATCAAACCTCCTTTACAAATTCACCGTCTACACCCCCCAAGAAGAAATGAAATCCATAATCCAAGAAAAACCCGAAATAAGACTCGACACACTTCGACACATCTTCGGAATAGACCGATACAAAAGAATAAAAGACAACGCCCAAATCCTACTCCAAAAGATAAAAGAGTCAGTTAAAATAAAAGAAATCCTATCAGCAGAAACAAATCTTATAAAAGAAAAATTAGCACAGGAAAACGAAAAAAAAATAATCCTAACAAGAGAAGTTAATAATCTAAATCTAGAGCATCAAAGACTATCAATAATAAAGAGGGAAAAGGAACAGGAACTAATATTAAAACAAGGAACGATAGATGAAAGAAATACATTGAGTTCAGAGTTAGATAAGAAAACAATCCTATCTCAAGCAAAAAAAGACTCCGAGTTAAGAATGAAAAAAGAAATAGTATTAATGCAAAAACAAGTTTCCGAAAACATAGATTTTTCAGAAGAAAAGCTAAGAAACGTCATAGCCCTCCTAGAAAAACACAGAAAAATCCTAGAAGAAAAAAACTCAAAATTCCTTGACCTCTCCTCACAAGTTTCCGTTTTAAATTCCAGAAAAGAAAGACCCCTAACAATAAAAGACCAAATAACCTCCCTCGAAAATTGCCCAACCTGTTTACAGAAAGTAAGCGACGACCACAAACATAGGATAGGCAAACAAACCCAGTATGAAATAGAAGAAATTGACAGAGAACTAGAACAAAAAATTCAAGAAAAAGAAATCTTAACAAGAGATTTAGAAAAAGAAAAAGAATTGTTTCGGGATTACGAATCCGACAAAAATTTATTGCAGCAAGAAAAAATAAGATACGAACATCAGAAAAACATCGAAATCAAAATCAAATCCGACGCATTCGTCCTAGACAGAACCACAAACGAAATTCTCACCCTTCAAACCGAAATCTCTGATATTCAAAACAAAATAGAAACCTTCGCAAGCTCCCAACAAAATTTCGAAACAACAAAGAAAGAATTTCAAAATATAAACGAAGTCTTCAGAATCAAAGAAATTACATTAGCAACAAAAAACAAAGAACTCGAAATCCTAAAAGTAAGATTACAAGAACTATTAGAAGAAATACAAACAAAAGAGAAAATAAGAGAAGACGTCATTAAGTTAAGAGGACTTCAAGACTGGCTCCAAGAAAAATTCATATCAATGATAGACTTAACAGAAAAAAACGTCATGTCCAAATTAAGAAGAGAATTTTCCTCAATCTTCAACGAATGGTTCACCGTCCTAGTCTCAGACTCATTATCAGTAAGACTAGACGAAGATTTCACCCCAGTAATCACAAACCAAGACTACGAATTAGACTACGACTTCCTATCAGGAGGCGAACGAACCGCAACCGCCCTAGCCTACCGACTTTCCCTAAACCAAGTCCTCAACTCAATCCTATCAAACATTAAGACAAAAGATATAGTAATTCTAGACGAGCCAACCGACGGATTCGCAACCGAACAAATCGACAAAATGCGTGATATTTTCGAACAACTCAAAGCCGAACAAATAATACTAGTTTCCCACGAAGAAAAAATAGAAAGCTTCGTCGACCACGTAATCCGAATAACCAAAGACGGTATTAGCCAAATACAAAACTAAAGCCCCATAATAACTCTAGGTATTTGTTTCAAATGGTAAAAAGAATTATACAAAAACACTAAACCAAAACTAACAACTCCAATCGACACCACAGCGACGACAATCACAACAAACAAATCGCCAAAATCAATCTGCCCAGTAATTATAGCCAAACTAATTCCAAGAGAATAAGTAAACAAAATAATTAAGGAACTCGAAGCAATAACTAAATATTTCTGAAAATGCAAGTCCAAAATATTTTTCTTTTTATCCCGATAATCCATATTAATCACTAAATGCAACGGCAACTAAAATAACCCCAGCAACAACAGAAAAACCAGTAGCTATAAGCACATATGCATATTCCCTATTCGACGCAATAAATAAAGTTCCAAACAGTCCAATCAAAGTTAACATAACACCAATAGCCAACATAACACTCTTATTCTTTCCCATACAATTACATATTATCAAACCTTATAATCTTTACGAACCCAAATCCCTCATCCAATAAACTTAAAAACCAATTTTCAGTCAAATTATTATGGAAATCAAAATCTTAAAAGACGAAAAGAATGAACTAGACGTAGAAATCTCAAGCCTAACAATCGTCGAAATCCTAAGAGTCTACCTAAACAAAGAAGGCGCAAAACTAGCCGTCTGGAAACGAGACCACCCAACAAAGAACCCAGTCCTACACATCGAAGGCGACCACCCAAAGAAAATTCTAAAAGCAACAATCGCAACCCTAGAAAAAGAAATCGACACCGCAGTAACAGATTTCAAAAAGCTAAAGTAGTTCAAAGGAAGTTGGTAAGAAACCTTGGTTTCTTACAACACATATTCTTTTTAATTCCAGTATCACCCATATTATATGAACGAACAAAAAATCTCAGCAGGCTCCTACGAATTAAACCAATTCCTCCAAGGCGGCTATGAAACCGACATCATCACAACCCTATACGGTCCAGGCGGCTCCGGAAAATCAAACTTCTGCATAATCCTCGCAACCTCCCAAGCCAAGAAACAAAACAAAACCATATTCATAGACACCGAAGGAGGTTTCAGCTCAGAGCGTTTCAAGCAAATCCACAATGGAACAAAAGAAGAAATAGAAAAAGACCTCCAAAACATCCTCCTCCTAAAACCAACCTCATTCCAAGAACAACAAAAAGCCTTCGAAGAAATGCTCACCCATGTCAAAAAACAAACCATCTCCCTCATTATAATAGACTCAATAGCAATGCTCTACAGACTAGAACTCGGAGACGCAATCCAAACAAGCGACCAAGAAAAAATTTCCAAAGTAAATAGAAACCTCGCAAACCAACTCCGAACCCTAAACGAAATCGCAAGAAAACAAAACATCCCAGTAATCGTAACAAACCAAGTCTACTCCAAATTTGAGCCTACCACCTACCACCTACCACCTACCACCTCGATACCAGAGAATCGTGTCTCAATGGTCGGCGGCGACCTCCTAAAATATTGGTCCAAATGCTTAATTGAACTACAAAACCACTACGGTAAAAGAAAACTCATTCTTAAAAAACACAGAAGCTTACCAGTCAAAGAACTCGCATTCGAAATCATCGGACCCGGAATCAGAAAACGAGGATTATTTTAATATATAAATCCTTAAATATAATAAAGTCATAAATTGATGTGGTACTTATAACAACAAATATTATCAGAAAAAATAGACACTTTGAAGAAACTTTCAAAACACCACTCCAAATTTCTAAAATGTCAGATACCAAAATAAAGGAATTCTTAGCAAATTATGGAAATGCAGATGATAATAACAGATACGATTTCGGAACCCCAAGAGTAATTGCAAGTCCAATTGATAGGCCGAAAAAAGGACTAGAATTCAAATCAGGAGAAACCGGAAGTGTAGAATATTTCGGACCAGCAGATTATAAACAGAGAAGCGAAAAAGAAGTAGACGCACTACTAGCAGATATAAGAAATAATGTATATTTCAATGGAAGAGAAATTGGCATGGATACTTACTTTAATAAAGTTTTAACCGAAGCTGTAGACCGTAATTTGATAAAATTAGCGGAGAGTGATAAAACATTTTTCTTGGGTGACCTATACAGCTTAAGATTATCTCATGCGTTTAAAAGAGATACTATTCAAAGAAGATCCCTGAATCAACAGTTAAAAGATTACCAAAATTTCGCAAGGATGTCCAAGGAAGCACACATAATGGTTTGTTAATCACTTCTTCCCAACCTTCTTCCCAGCCGCGCCACTCTTCCTATTACCTATTACCTGTTTCCTATTACCTTGAGAAATCTTCGATTTCTCAACAATCTTCCCATCCTTATCAATCTCAATCTCCCCCGAAGCCAACTTCGCCTTAAACTCTTCCTTCTTCCGAGTTAACTCCTCATTCGTCACACAAGCCGGATTAAAACAAAATCTCCACGGAGCCCCACCCTTCTTGAACGCCACAACCATCGGAAACCCACATTCCTTACACTTCTCCAGCTCCATCTCTGCCTTTCCCGTCACCTGTTGCCCGTCACCCGTCACCTTGACCCGCGAGGGTCGCATCATTCCCTTCGGTGGCAAAGAATAAATCGTCTTACATGTAGGATAAGCATCGCACGAAACAAAATACCTAGAATACCGCTTCCCATACATAACCCGCAACTTCCCCTTATGACAAACCGGACACTCACTCATCGTATTCGCCTCCTTCTCCTGCTCCCAAACAACCGCATTCGCATCCGCCAAACTCTTCCCCATCGCATCAAGATTCTTAGTCATCCCCTCAGCAATCTTAGTCACAACAACCTTAGCTTCATCCAAAATCTTCTTCTCTTTCTTCTCTAAATCCTTATCCTTTGAAACTTCAATCTCATCAAGTTCCTTAGTCATCGCCCGCGTCATCCCCTCATCCAAAATAATCGGCGCATACTTCCCCAAAGTCTCAACCATCCTCATCCCAAGCTCCGTAACCTCAATACTTTTCTCCCGAGCATACCCACGAGAATACAAAGTCTCCACAATATTCGCACGCGTAGCTTTCGTCCCCAAATTCCGTTTCTCCAATTCCTTAACCAAAGAAGCAGCAGAATACCGTCGAGGCGGAGTCGTTTGTTTCTCCTCGGTCCGAATCTCCAAAACATCAACCTCCCCATTCATCGTCGGAACCTTAGACTCCTTAGTCGAGTGCGGATAAACATTCATCCAACCCTTCTCCTTAATCTGAACCCCCTTCGCCCCAAAAGGAATCCCGTTAACATCAACCTTAATCCTCTTATTCTCGACAAGAGCCGACTCGCAAAAACACGCAATAAACCGTTTCACAATCAAATCATAAATCTTCTTATCTCTCTCAGGAACTTTCTTATTTTCCCCAGTCGGATAAATAGCAGGATGTGCTGGGTCCGTCTTCTTTCCCTCAGTCGGCTTAGGCTTAATAGCATATTTAACCGCTGTCGTATACTTTTTCAAACCCTTCATAATCTTATCATAACCAATAGACTCATCATACTTCTGACTCGAAGTTCTCGGATAAGAAATCAACCCAGCCAAATAAAGACTCTGTGCCGATTTCAAAGTTTGAGAAGGAGTTGACCCACAATTCTTGTAAGCCTCAGTCTGTAACGTCGTCAAATCAAAAGGAACCGGAGCCTTAACTTCATCTTCGCTAATTGTCGTAACAGCATCTCCCTTCTTTCCCTGCAAATGTTTAAACTTCAACAACTCACCCTTATTAAAAATATCCTTAGGATGTTTAACCTCAATCTTCTGCCCCTTAATATCCTTAACCTGCAAAAACACATTCCAATAAGGCTCACTAATAAAATCCATTATCTCCTGCTCTCTATCCGCCAAAATCTTCAAAGCCGGTCCCTGAACTCTACCAATAGAAAGAATCCGAAACGTCCCAGTCGAACTCAAAGCCTTCATCAAACCCCGAGACAAATTAATACCATAAAACCAATCAATATAATGCCGAGTCTCCCCCGCAATCGCAGCACCCCAATTCAGCGTCGGCAACAAATTCTCAAAAGATTTCTCAAGAGCATCCTTGGTTAGCAAAGAAAACTTCATCCTCTTCGCATCCTTCTGCTTCGCAACAAACCGCACAACATTCCAACCAATAACCTCCCCCTCAACATCAAAGTCCGTCGCAACAATAAATTCATCCGCCTCCTTAACCAAACTTTTCAAAACGTTTAAATACTTCTTAGTAAAATCATTTTTTTTCTTTCGTCCAGTTGGAAACCAGTCCACATCAAAATTAGGAAACGGTCCCCGAGCCTCAATCTGTTGAATCCCAAATAAGTGTCCAACCGCACAACCAACAATATACCTCCGACTCCCCTTGTAAAATTCATAATAAGAAACCTTATCCTTATTCGTAATCTTCTCATCAGTAGCCCCCGACAAAGCCGCCGCTATCTTCTCCGCCGCCGCCGGTTTTTCCGTAATAATCAAAGTCGTATTCTTACCATTTCCATTTACCATACAAAAATAAAAAACATATACTATAAGAATATTTCCCCAAACAAAAATTAGCATGCCCTAACCAATTTTAAATATAAATATATTTAGAAATATTTTTTCCCGCCACTCAATAAGTAAGTTTTTAAATAAACTATTGCTTAATTTAATAAGATGAAATACAAAAGACTTTTAGGAATATTTTGCATATTTGCTTTAATGAATTTTGTTTCGGCTGTTAATTGTATAGATTCAGATGGTGGAAAAAACTATTTTGAGAAGGGAACTGTTACGGATGATTTATGCCTTGAAGATGGCTCCTGTTTTCCAACAACTTCTACCGACAAGTGTATAGCTTCAAACAAAGTGTACGAAACCTATTGTTTAGAAGATGGAAGTAATTGGGAAGGAATTGAAAAGATATGTGATTCTGGATGTGTTGATGGAGCATGTAAAGAGGGAAGTACTCAAGATGTCCCAACAGAAGGAACTTGTTCAGATTCTGACGGAGGTATTAATTACAACCAGAAAGGAACTTTAACAATAACAGAAAAATCTTCTCCATCTGACCATTGTGCCGATACTCTTTTGGGGTCATATAGAAAACGAGGAATGTATTTAATTGAATATTCATGTGCTAAAAATTCTTTTCCAATTTTCGGAACAAATATAGAAGATATTTATTCCTTAGAAAGTTATGAGTGCCCTAATGGGTGCAGAGAAGGTGCATGCCTAGAACAAGCACCAGAATGTAGCCCCTACAAAGAATTTGCTTTATTTGATAGAGAAAACTCTTATAATTTAGATGAAAAAAATTACATTGTTTCAATAAAAGAATCAAAACAAAAAATGAATACATTTGATATTACTATAAATGGAGAAACCTATTCTTCTAAACCTTACGAGAATTCATTTTATACTAATACTGGAGAAAAAATATTTTTAGGAGAACCTTCAGCTGCGAGTCCTGTAATGTATACAAGTATTGAATTTTGCATGCTTCCAAAATCTACCACTGATGCAGAAGAAGAACAGATGGACCCTTCAGAAAGTGATATCGAAGATGCAGAACAAAATGGACAAGAAAATACAAGGCAAAAGGAAGTATCTCAGACTGAATGTGAAATAATTGGTTTAAGGCAAGATGGGGAATATTGCTCTCCCGATAAAACTTTAGAATTACAAAAAGAGGCAGATACTTCTTGTGAAAACAATTTCGAGTGTCAAGGTAATGTTTGTGTAGATAACCAATGTGTAAGCGGGAATTTAATTTGGAGAATAATTAATTGGTTTAAAAAATTATTCGGATAAAAAACTATACTACCAAAAAATAACAAACATCAAAAAGCCCCCGACAAAGCCGCCGCTATCTTCTCCGCCGCCGCCGGTTTCTCCGTAATTATCAAAGTAGCATCCCTACTCATCCAAAAATAAAAAACACATACTATAAGAATATTTCCCCAAATCAAAATCTGTGAAAATCCGTGTGCCATATTTTAGAAACCATCCCAAACCTAATGTATTCCCAAAACAAAATAACAAACATCACCAAGCCCCCAGCGAAGCTGAACCCTCGCAAAATCACACCTCAATGATTTTGCCCCGTCGCCCAACCTGCACAACCCGAGTCTTCCCAATCTTATCCTCAATCCCCTCACCCTCATGAATATGTGCCGCAATCAACAAATCCGGCTTAAACTCCCGTACCGCCTTCCTCAAAACCTTCTCCCCCGGAATCCCCGAAAACTCCGCCAACGTCCCCGCCGCATGCAAGTGCGAAACCAAAATCCTCTTCTTCGGTTTCATCCTCTCAAAATTTTTCTTAATCATCCCAAAATCCCCCTCATCCAACGACAACTTCCAATTTGGACTCCCAATCCCAGCAATCCCAACCCCACCATACGTCACATAATAATTATGAATATCCTTCCCATGTTTAGTCAAAATCGCCCGCTCCTCGTCAAAATCACAATTCCCCGGAACAAAAACTACCTTCTGCCCAGCATCCTTAAATGGCTTCAAAATATTCTCATCTCCAACACCATACCCATAAATATCCCCAGCCAAAATCACCAAATCAACCTTCGCCTTCTTCCCCTTCGCCGACAACCTCTTCGCAATATCCAAATCCCCATGCAAATCCCCTGCAGCAAGTATCTTTAATTTTTTTTCCATAATATAAACAAAGTAAACAATTATAAAAAGCTATTCACAGGCGCGATAAAGGAGCGCAACAAAAACATCCACAAGCGAAGCGTTCCACAAGCCGAAGGCGTATCTACCAGAGCAAAGCTCCGTTCCACAAGCGAAGCGTATCTAATTCGTCCCCATGTAAATCCCCCGCCGCCAAAATTTTAAGTTTCTTCATAAAACAAATACCTAAACCAATTATAAAAACCTATTCCAATTTTCAAAAATCCGCATTCATCCATATAATCCTGCCCCCAACCCGCGTTCCATTGCCCCTGCCTTAAATCCGTGTTAATCCGTGTAATCCGTATTCCTCTCATGTCAGATTCCCAATTTACACCACCCCACAAGTTACACAAACCCCCAATCCCAAATCTTAAAAACCACACCTCATTCTCAATACTATGCCCCAATTAAAAGACATAAAAAACTGGAACGTAGAAATCGAAACAGAAATAACAAATAGCTGGAAGCAAAAAGAACAATTCAAATTCAACCCAAAAACAAAAAAGAAAATCTACTCAATCGACACTCCGCCCCCATACATCAACTCCCCAATCCACATGGGCCACGCCGTAACCTACTGCTTCATGGACTTCTTCGCAAGATTCCGAAGAATGAAAGGAGAAGAAGTATTATTCCCCCTCGGCCTCGACAGAAACGGCCTTCCAATCGAAATGGCAGCCGAAAAAAAATACAAAGTCTCCCCATTCAAAATCGGACGAGAAAAATTCGTAGAATATTGCGAGAAACTCCTATCCGAATCATCAGCAGAATCAATAGACTCATTCGCAAAACTCGGAATCTCATTCTCATCCTACAAAGAAGGAACCGACATTGGCGCAATCTACAACACAGACTCCCCAGAATACCGAACCCTAACCCAATGGACATTCATCGACCTCTATAAAAAAGGCTTAATCTACGAAGACTCCCGAATCAACAACTGGGACCCAAAACTCCGAACCACAATCGCCGACTCCGAAATAGAAAGAAAAGAAAAGGAAACAGATTTTAATTATGTTAAGTTCAAAGTCAAAGAAACAGGTAAATATATTACCATCGCTACTACAAGACCCGAACTTTTATGTACAGCCGTACTAATAATTTATAATCCAAAAGATAACCGCTACAAAGATCTTAAAGGAAAGACCGCCATAGTTCCAATTTTTAATATTGAGATTCCAATTCTAGAACACGAGGATGCCGATCCAGATTTTGGTTCAGGCATTGCTTATATGAGTTCTAGCGGAGGAGATCAGGACGCAGTTAGATTTCTGAGGAAGATGGGAATAAAACCCGTTTCTCCTATTGGGATAGACGGTTTGATGAACGAAAAAGCAGGTTTTCTCGAGGGGCTAAAAACCGATGATGCTAGGAAAAAGATCATTGAAGAGATTAAAAATAAGAATCTTATGGAAAAACAAGAAAAGATGATACACTCAGTACCAATATCAGAGCGATCCAAAGCCGAAATCGAATTCATAGAAATGCCCGAGTTCTATCTAAAACAAATGGACTACAAAAAAGACATAAAGAAAATATCCAAAGACATAAACTTCTATCCAAAAGCCTCAAAGAAAATCCTAGACAGCTGGATCGAATCCGTTTCAATCGACTGGCCCATTTCAAGAAGAAGATACTACGCAACACCAGTTCCATTATGGTATTCAGAAAATCTCATAGCACTAGCTCCACAAGGAAAATACATCGAACCCTGGAGACAAGACCCGCCTAAAGACGCCGAAGTAATCGACGCTGAAACCAAAAAATCAAAAGGAACAGTAAAAGATTTTCCAAGCAACAAATGGAAAGGCGAAGAAAGAGTTCTCGACACCTGGTTCGATTCATCAATCTCGGAACTGAACATGTTACAATATCACAAAGACGACGAGTTCTTCAAAAAAGCCTACCCTGCAAGTTTAAGACCCCAAGGAAAAGAAATCGTAAGAACCTGGCTTTACTACACAGTCCTCAGAGGATTCCTAGAAACAGGCAAGGCATGTTTCACCGACACCTGGATTCACCAACATATCCTCGACGAGAAAGGAAGAAAAATGTCAAAATCAGTAGGTAATATAATCGACCCACAAGAAATCCTAAAAGAAGACGGCGCCGAAGCATTAAGACTTTGGGCAGCAACCGAAGGAGATTTATCAAAAGGAGACTTCACATGTTCCAAAGATAAAATCAAAGCCGAAAGAAAAACCCTAAACAAACTCCTCAACGTTTCAAAATTCGTAATGATGTTTCATAAGCCGAGCAAGAAACCAGCAATCACAAAACTAGACCAACTCTTCATCGACCACATTGAAAACCTAACAAGCGAAGTAGACAAATTATATTTAATTTACGACTTCAATCACCCAGCCCAAGACCTAAGAAAATTCCTATGGGACACCCTCGCATCAAACTACATCGAACTAGTAAAAAACCGAGCCTACAACGAAGAAGACAAATTCACAGACGACGAATCAGCCTCAGCAAAATACACCCTACACTTCCTACTCGAAAGACTACTAACCCTCCTCTATCCAATCATTCCCCAAATAACCTCCCTAATAGCAAAAGAAAAAGGAATAGACTTGCTAACAATCGAATGGCCAAAACCAACACCAACAACTAATAACCAACAACTAATAACCAGTCTAGCAGAATTCAACTCCCAAATCTGGAAAACCAAAAAAGAAAAAGGCATCTCGCTAAGAGATTCAATCAAAGGAATAAAAATCCCAAAAGAATTATCTGAGTTCGAAAAAGACCTAAAAGCCTGTCATAAGATTTAATTTTAAAGGAGTAACAAAATTTATAAACCCTCAAATCAATAAAACAACATGGCGCCAATGATAAATGTAAGCAATGAAACACTAAAAACCTTAAATCCCTCAGTTTATACTATAGTAAATACCTCTAATGATTCTGATTTCATCTACATTCCATCAATCAATCTAAACGTAGCCAAACAAAGAACTTATCTAGGCAAAAATTGGTCTCAATCTCATAAAGCACTTCAGGAAAACGGAGAAAGAATGTTGACTATCCCAGAATTTATCGAAGTTCTAAAATATACAAAAGAAAATCACAAAGATATCTATGATGAAATTACTCAAATAAAAAACCCCTGGAGAGCAGAATGGCTTGACGCAGACTTCAAAGCAGATGGAAGCAACATAAGAATCAACTCCAATCACATCTACAAAAACAAAACCCTAACTCCAGCAACATCAGAAATCCTAGACTCAAACACTTTGATAAAAGACAAAACTCTCGGAATCTCCTTAGAGGATTACCTCCAAAACCCAACAAAACAAGGATTACCTTCTAACAAAACAAAATCAGGAAGCTTGTACTACTGGGCTCCAATGCGCGATGATAATTCCGTCGCGCACTTCGTTGCGTATTCCGTCAGGGCTGGCCTGGATTGCGGCGTGGGTCCGTCGGTCGGGGACTCGTGTCTCGGGGTACGGGCGGTTAGTTCGCTCAGGGAATAAGTTGAACAACGATTTTTTGTCGCGAAGCGACCGTGAAACTTTTTTAAAGCACTTTTTATTTTTACTTCAGTCCTAAAAACTCTTCTCTCCTTGAGCAAGAGATTGGAGATGGACTACACGCCAATTTATTAGCACATCATTTAAATTTATTTTAAGTCATGAAATACAGAAGTTTTTTGCGAGAAATTTCGGTGAAGCAGAAATGCCCAATCGATAAATCGGCTAGCTGATTCGCGCACTTCAATGCGAATTCCGACAGGGCTAACCTGAATTGCAACAGGAATCCGTCGAACAGGAACTCGAATCTCGAAATAGTCTATCTCCAGGACAACTTATTAAAATGGATATAAGTAGCGATATTTATCACAAAATCTATGAATGGAGAAATCTAGTTCTCGCTTTCGAGAAAGCGAGAAAGGGTAAAACTAAAAAAGATTATGTTATAGAATTCCAAGAAAACACAATTGACAATTTAGAACAGCTACAATTTGAATTAATGTCTATGAGTTACAAACCAAAATCATTAGAAACATTTATTTTACGAGACCCAAAGACTCGTAAAATAAGTAAATCAGATTTCAGAGATAGAATTATCCACCACGCATTATGCAATATCATAGAACCAATCTTTCAAAAGGTATTTATCCACGACTCCTGCGCAAACCAAAAGGGAAAAGGAAATCTATTTGCGATAAAAAGATTCAACCTATTCAAAAGAAAAGTAACCAATAATCTAAAATCAGAAGCATTTTGTTTCAAAGCAGACATAAAACATTATTTTGAAGAAGTCAACCATAAAACATTAATCGAAATAATCAAAAGAAAAATAGAAGACGGAAAAGTTATATGGCTCATTAAAATGATTTTAGAGAGAGAGAGAGAAAGACGGCACGAGACATTACCAAAGGCATGCCGTTAGGGAATTTAACAAGCCAGTTCTTTGCCAATATCTATCTAAATGAACTGGATCATTTTGTTAAGCATAAACTAAGAGTAAAACACTACATTAGATACGTTGATGACTTTATCCTCTTACATAAATCAAAAAGGCAATTAGAAAGATGGCAGAAAGATATTGGCAACTTCTTAGAAACAAAATTAGGATTAGAACTCCATCCACAAAAATCAAAAATAATCTCACTCTCAAAAGGAATAGATTTCGTCGGATTTAGAAATTATTATCATTACAGACTATTAAGAAAACGAAACATTAAGAACATGGAGAGAAAGATAAATTTGTTTAATAAGGGAAGTATTCATCCGCAAAAATTCTTAGAAATATATCAAGGCTGGCAAGCCTATGCAAAATGGGCAAATACCCATACCCTCAAAAAATATCTGACAACTAACCCAAACTTCTAAAAACCATTCTAAATATATATTAACAAGTAAAATAACAAGCCGAACAAGTCCTGCTAATAGCTAACAGCTAATGGCTAACAACTATTCCAATGGCAATGACCGAATCACAAAAATACGACCTAGAAGTCCTTATTGAAGAACTCGAAAGCTACCGAGGCCGACACACCGAATTCATAACCGTCCTCATCCCAGCTGGAGCTACTCTAACCCAAACCACAAAACAACTCGAAGATGAAAAAGGAACCGCAACCAATATCAAATCTTCAGGAACCAGAAAAAACGTAATCAACTCCCTGGAACGAGCAATAAGAAAAATGAAAGAAATCGGACGAACCCCCGAAAACGGCTTAGCAGTATTCTCAGGAAACGTAACACATCCCGATGGAAGCGAATCCCTAGAAGTCTGGGCAATCGAACCACCAAAGAAACTCAATATCAAAATCTATCGTTGCGACCAAACCTTCGTCCTAGAACCCCTTAAAGAAATGCTAGAAACCGATGAAGTCTACGGCTTAATGATAATAGAAAGAAACGAAGCAACAATTGGAATGCTCGACGGCAAACATATCAAACAACTCCAACACATGACATCAGGAGTTCCAGGAAAAACGAAATGCGGTGGACAATCATCTCAAAGATTTGCAAGACTCCGAGACACCCTCGCAAAAGATTTCTTCAAACGAGTAGCCGAAGCAATGAAAGAACATTTCTGGGACAACAAAAAACTCAAAGGAATCCTAATCGGCGGACCAATCCCAACAAAAGACGAATTTCTAGCCCAAGCCCAACTAGTTACACAACTTAAAGACAAGGTAGTCGCAGTCAAAGACATCGGCGGAACCGAAATGCACGGCCTCCACGAACTCGTAGAAAAATGCGAAGACGTCCTCGCCGAACAAGAAATGACAAAACAAAGAGTAATCCTAGATTTATTTTTCGAAAGCCTAGCAAAAGAACCAAACAAAGTTTCCTACGGAGAAGCCGAAGTCGAAGACCGACTAACCCGAGGTGCCGTCGATAAACTAATCATTTCAAAATCCCTCTCAAGAGAAAAAGTAAAAATGCTAGAAAAACTAGCCGAAGCCTCGTCAACAGAAATCCACATCGTAACAAACGAAACCGCCGAAGGCGTCCAATTCGACAACCTAGGCGGCGTAGCCGGATTACTAAGATTCGAAATCCACGACTAACCCAACCAACCCAATAAAAAATCCGTGTCCTCCATATAATCCGTGCCTCGTCCGTGTTCTTTTAATTTTGTATACAACTTATACAACAACAACCCCAAACAAAAAGTCCGCGCCAGTCCGCGAAAGTCCGCGACCAAAATTTCTCCGCGTCCAATTCAATAAATCCGAATCAACCAATTAGGCAAAATCCCAGTATCCGAACAATGATAAACCTTATGAAAAACCTGATTCCAAAACAAATCAACCTCCATCCTATCCCGAATCCATCCATTCTCCTCGGCAAAAGCTAACTGCGGCGATTTAAATCTCTCAGGCAAAACCCCAAAACACTCCTCAAAAATCTCAACCCCCTCGTCAAAATAATCAATATCCCGAAAAACCCCAAACTCATTATAAGTATGATAAATCCCATGCATAGCAATCTCCTTCTCTCGGCAACCGGCAACCGGCAACCGGCACTCAGACGAAGAAGCCCGTTTCTTCATCTCCCCACACCATTCCTCGTCAATCTCCACTCCCTTAAACTTAGGAATAACATAATAAACATCCGCCAAATCCAAATATTCCTCCTCACAAAAAATCCCAGGCGTAACATCATCAATCTGCGAAGGCAAAACCAACCGAACAAAAAACAAACCAACAAACAACACAAGCACCACAATGCCAATCCAGTACAAAACTTTCATAAAAAACCCAAGTAAGCAATCTTTTAAAATTCATCGTCTATTTCAAAAAGAGTTAGTAAAAAATTCACACACAAACCCTACCCAAAAATACCAATAATCAAAATAAAATACATCAAAGCGAGAATCACCCAAGGCAAATAATCATAAATCCATACCCTATATTTCTCTCTCATTAAGACACAAACTAATCCATCTTTATATTTCTTTGCGTCAAAACCAAAAGAGTAACGACAGCCAAAAAATATATGACCTCAATAAAAACAACATAAAAGACATTCCTCTTAGCAAGTTCAGAAAGATAATAAGCTATCGCCGCCCCAACTCCAATAAATGTAGAAGCAGCAACGACCACCCCGCAAAAAACAGAAACCATATCCTTGTCCATAAAATTCCAAAAAACCTTCGTTTATATTATTTTATATGATTAGACCCAAGTAAGCAATCTTTTAAAACTCTCCTACCAATAACTTATATGGAAGAACCACTACCCACTACCCACTACCCACTACCAACTATCTCCAAAGCGACAGCCGAAGAAATCGAAACCGAATTCGAAGACAACGAACAAGAATCAGCACAAAAAGTCGAAGCCGCACTTTTCGTCGCTGGACGTTTCCTCGACCTCCAAGAATTAATCGTCCTCACCGACGTAAACCCAATCATGCTAAAATCAATTCTCCACAACCTGGAAAAAAAATACTCAACAGGCGTCATAAGAATAATCCGAAGAACCAACTCTTGGAAAATGGACATCTCCGAAAAATTCCATTATCTAATTAACAAACTAGCCAGCGGAAACACAGAGTTCACAAAAGCCGAACAAGAAACCCTCGCCATCATCGCCTACAAACAACCAGTCAAGCAATCCGTCGTCATCAAAATCCGAGGAAACAAATCCTACGACCACATCAAAAAATTCCGAGACCTCGGCCTAGTCACAACAAAACAAGTCGGCCACACATTAGAACTATCACTCTCCGAAGAATTCTACGAATACTTCAACGTCGACAAAGCAACACCCAGAGAAGAACAAGGAGCAGAACAATGAAACCATCAACGTTGCTCAAGTCATCTATTGTCTATTGCCTATTACCTATCACCTCGCGAAGCGCAGAACTATCACTCTCCGAAGAATTCTACGAATACTTCAACGTCGACAAAGCAACACCCAGAGAAGAACAAGGAGCAGAACAATGAAACCATCAACGTTGCTCAAGTCATCTATT
>JAHIEP010000141.1 GCA_018901375.1 Nanobdellota archaeon | reverse complement strand
GGAGTATTTTTATGAGATGCCTACTACTGGACTTGTTAGCTGGTGGAAATTTGATGGGGATGCTGATGATGGGTGGGGGGATAATGATGGGGAAGTTTATGGAGCTGCTTTGAGATGTGCTTCTTCGGATAGTAGTTATACTCCTTCAGAACATGGATGCTCTTATGAGTTTGATGGAAATGATTATATTGTTAAGTCTACCACAACAAATTTAAATATTGTTGGAGATGTTACGTTTGCGGCGTGGGTTAAGACTGATGCTTTGTATCCTTCAAATTATGGATTTATTTTTCAGGGTGATAATCCAGATTCTTATTTTGCATTGAGTGATGGTCAAGTCTTGTTGAGTTTATCTATTGGTGGAGTTCGTAGGGCAATGGTAGGTAATTATCCGATTTCTATTGGTGACTGGCATCATGTTGTTGGTACATGGGATGGTTCTATGATGAGAATATATGTTGACGGAGAGGAAAGAAATTCTGCAGGACCTTATTCTGGAATACTTGCCGTATCTAATGGTGGTGTTATGAATATTGGAAAGTATAGTTTGGCTGGGGCATATTATTTTGATGGTTTCTTGGATGATGTAATGGTTTATAATAAAGCTCTTTCTGGGAATGAAGTTACTGCTATTTATGAGAATCAGAGAAGTGATTACTAAACCTTAAAAAAGGTTGAATCTATTGAGTTGTATGGATAAGAATTTGATTATTGAGTCGTTGTCGCCGATGGAGCGGAGTGTTTTGCCGGTGTTGGCTGGGAGTTTTTCTGGGATTGATGAAATTTCTGAGAAGGCGGATTTGGATAAAACTACGACGCTGAGGGCGGTTGGGTTTTTGAAGAATAAGGGATTGGTTGAGACTGAGGAGTCGGAGAAGAAGATTGTTATTCTTGGGATTTTGGGATTGAATTATTTGAAGAAGGAATTGCCGGAGCGGGCTTTGTTGAATGCTTTGGAGGAAAAGAAGATTATTCCGATTGGGGAGATTAGAAATGTTTGTGGGTTGAATGAGAACGAGGCGAAGATTGCTTTGGGGACGTTGAAGAAGAAGGCGTTGATTGAGATTAGGCAGGGGAAGTTACATTTGAGTGCTCGGCCGGAGGAGGTTACTAATAAAATGATTGAGGAACTTTTTATGGAGAAGTTGCCAATGGATTTTGATGCGATTGTTGATTTGGATAAGTTGGCTTTTTCTGAGTTGATGAAGAGGAAAGATATTGTTGAGGTCGAGGAGCAGAAGTTGGTGAGTGTTAAGTTGACTAAGCTGGGTAAGGAGATAGCTGGGGCGGATTTGGGGGCGGATTTGATTGAGGCTTTGACTCCGAAGATTTTGAAGTCGGGGGCTTGGAAAGGAAAGAAGTTTCGGCGTTATGATTTGACGTCGTCGGTGCCGAGGGTTTATGGTGGGAAGAGGCATTTTACTAATCAGGCTATGGATTATGCTAAGTCGATTTGGTTGGAGATGGGGTTTGCGCAGATGAGTGGGAATTATGTTGAGAGTGGGTTTTTTGTTTTCGATGCTTTGTTTACGGCGCAGGACCATCCGGTTAGGGAGATGCAGGACACTTTTTACATCAAGGGACTTGATGTAAAAAGTGTAGGGAATAGGAATCAGGGAATAGGGAATAGGGATGTTTTGGCTGCAGTTAAGAAAGCGCATGAGGGTGGGGTTGATGGGTCGAAGGGTTGGCAGTATAAATGGGATGAGGAGGATGCTCGGAAGGTTTTGTTGAGGACGCATACGACTTCGCTTTCTATTCGGAAGCTTATGGAGATAGGAGCTTCGCTAGAAAATAGAAATCAGAAAATAGAAAATAGAAGTTATAAGTTTTTTGCGATTGGGAAGTGTTTTAGAAATGAGACTGTGGATTGGTCGCATGGGTTTGAGTTTAATCAGACTGAGGGAATTGTCGTCGATGAGAATGCGAATTTTAGGCAGTTGCTTGGGTATTTGAAGGAGTTTTATAAGAAGATGGGGTATGAGAAGATTCGGGTGAGGCCTGGGTATTTTGCTTATACTGAGCCGTCGTTGGAGATTGATGTTTGGCATCCTGAGAGGAAGAAGTGGGTTGAGTTAGGTGGGGCTGGGATGTTTCGGCCTGAGGTTACGATTCCGATGTTTGGGCGGCATGTTCCGGTGCTTGCTTGGGGTCAGGGGTTTGATAGGATTATTACGGAGTTTTTTGGTATTAAGGATTTACGTGAGGTTTACAAAAATGATTTAACCCAATTGCGGAATATGAAGTTTTGGGTTAAATAGTTTTTTAGTGTGTTAGGGTTTTAGTTGACTTTGTTGATTGTGTGAGTTGTTGAGTAAATTAAAAGGAATGCGGATTAGTCAATATGTGAGGGTTTGAGTGTATAATTGGCTACAGAATGAAAAGGAACACGGTTGGGAAATGGAGGGGAAACACGGAGGACACGGATTTTTGTTTGAGGTAAATTTTTATAGGTTGGAGTTGTTGGATATCTATGAAAAAGGTGAAGAAAGCTGTGAGTAAAAAAAGTAAGAAGAGGGTTAATTATTTTAAGCCTGTTGGGAAATTTGTTTGGTTTGTGATAAAGTTGCCTTATTATTTTGTCAAGGGGAGTTATGCTTTAGGGAAGCGGGTTTCTAAGAAGAGTGAGGAGGTTAGAGTTTCTCGGAGGCGGGAGGCGATGGACGCGAGGCATGAGAAGTTTAGGGTTTTGAAAGTTGTCGACGGTGATTATGATAAATGGCTTAAGCATGTTGCTGGGTCGGATAGTCAGATAGGTATTGTGCTTGGGGCGCGGGGCTCGGGTAAGACGGCTTTTGGGGTTAAGTTTTTGGAAAATTTTCATGCGAAGTATAAGAAGAAATGTTTTGCTATGGGGTTTAGGGCGGAGGAGTTGCCGTCGTGGATTGGGATTGTTTCTGGGATTGATGAGATTAAAAATAATTCTTTGGTGCTGATTGATGAGGGTGGGATTTTGTTTAATTCTCGTAGTTCGATGAGTAGCGCGAATAAGTTGCTTAGTGAATTGATAATGATTGCTCGACATAAGAATATTAGTATCTTGTTTGTGTCGCAGAATTCTTCGAACTTGGAAGTTAATGTTTTGAGGCAGGCGGATTTTTTGGTTTTGAAACCGTCGTCGCTGTTGCAGAAAGATTTTGAGAGGAAGATTGTGCAGAAGATTTATGGGGAGGCTGAGGGTGGATTTAAGGAGTTTGGCGAGGAGGATGGGGTTGGGTATGTTTATGGTGGAAAGTTTCGTGGGTTTGTTGTGAATCCTTTGCCGTCTTTTTGGAAAGAGGGGATTTCGAAAAGTTTTTCTTCGTAAAACTTTTGGAGGGCTCAGTCGCTTTGCGACTGGATGGCTCGTCGGCGAATGGATGGCTCAGCTTCGCTGGGGAATTGGCGGGTTTTGGAAAGAAATAAATAGGTTGGTTTGTTTGGGTTTTGATGGAAAAGAAAAAAATTTATTTTGTTCATGGATGGGGAGATAATTCGAAGGAAGTTGCATGGGTTCCATCCTTAAGAAATCAATGTAAAGATGAGGATATTGATTTCATGGCTTTCAAGATGCCTAATTCGGAAGAGCCTAAAATTGATGAATGGGTTGGTTTCCTGAAGGAAAATATTGCGGTGTTAGATGAGAATATTTTTTTTGTGGGTCATAGTATTGGATGTCAAGCTATCTTAAGATACCTTTCGGAATTAAATGGGAATAAAAAAATAGGTGGATGTGTGTTTGTGGCTGGGTGGTTTAATCTACTCGATACAGCCTACGAAGAAGAGGAAGAACGAGAGATTGCTAAGTCATGGATAGAAACTCCTATCGATTTTGAGAAGATTAAAAATCATACTACTAATTTTTTATCTATATTTTCCGATGACGACGAATGTGTTCCGATAAGTGATTCTGAATTATTTAAAAATAAATTTGGTTCTAAAATAATCACAAAAAAGAGCGAGGGGCATTTTGACGAAACGGAAAAAATAATAGAAATAATGGATTTTGTTAAAAGTGAATAATGAGCGAAACTTTAAGAAGGGGAAATTTTAGCTCACGGATTTTACGGATGCGCACGGATTTTTTGAGAAAGAAATAAATAGGCTGGTTGGTTTGAGTTTAGATGGAGATTGATGAGTTGAGGGATTTTTGTGATTGGGAGAATGAGCGTCGGGGGATCAAAAAACTTGGAGGTTCGGCATACGGAGGTTCAGAGGTTCGGAAAGATTTGGAGGGGCGGGGTTTTGCTCGGGCTGTGATTGATATGTTTTTGTTGGCTACTGCTCGTGGTATTGATGTTGCTGGGGTGCTTGAGAGGGAGGTTGAGGAGCTTCGCTCCTCAGGTGTTAGGTGTTAGGTGTTAGGAATCAGGGGGGAGCGAATATCTTAAAAAGTCTTGTTGGATAGTTTAGTTTATGACAATATTGAGTATGAATAGGAAGGAACTGGAGAAGAAGGTTGGTAGGGTTACGCCTGAGTTAGAGAATTTGATTACGGATATGGGGACGCCGAGCGACAGGAGGTCGCAGGTGGTAGGTGGTAGGTCGCTGATGCTTGTAGGTGGTAGGTTTAATGTTGCGCTCTTGTTTCGCGCTCGCGGAGGTTTTGGAATATGACAATATTAAGTATGAATAGGAAGGAACTGGAGAAGAAGGTTGGTAGGGTTACGCCTGAGTTAGAGAATTTGATTACGGATATGGGGACGCCGAGCGAGGAGGTTAGCGAGGCGGAGGTTTCGGTTGAGGTTTTTCCTAATAGGCCGGATTTGTTGTCGTTTGGAAATTTTGCTCGGGCGGTTAATCAGTTTGGGGGGAAAGGAAAGGTTGCTAGTTTTAAGGTTAATGCTCCTTTAGATAATTTTACTGTGACTATTGATAAGTCTGTTAAGGGGGTTCGTCCGTATACTGTTTGTGCGATTGTTAAGGGGTTGAAGTTTGATGATGCTAAGATTAAGGAGGTTGTGGATATTCAGGAGAAGTTGCATGGGTCTTTAGGTAGGAAGAGAAGGAAATTGGCGATTGGGATTTATCCTTTGAATAAGATTGCGTTACCGATTCGTTTTGTTGGTCGGAAGCCGGAGGAGATTAAATTTTTACCCCTGTTGGATACTGAATATCAAACGGGGCAGGCCGGGAGGGTAGAAATGACTGGGCGGCAGATTTTGCGGGGACATCCGGCTGGGCGAGAGTATGGAGATTTGTTGAAGGACTTTGATGTTTTTCCGGTTTTTGTCGACGCTGATGATGAGATTTTGTCGATGCCGCCGATTATTAATTCGGAGAAGACTGGTCGGATTGATGAGAAGACGCGGGATATTTTTATTGAGTGCTCGGGGCATAATTTAGTTTATTTGAAAAAGTGTTTGAATATTATTGTGGCTTCGTTGAGTGAGATGGGTGGGAAGATATATGGGATGAATGTTAAGGATGCTCGGGATGGGAATTTTGTTTCGCCTGATATGTCGGCTGAAGAAATGGAGTTTAAGATTGAGGATATTGAGAAGACGCTGGGCGTGAAGCTCGACGGGAAAAAGATTAAAAATCTTTTGTTTCGCATGGGTGTCGGGTGTCGGGTGTCGGGTGTCGGTAAAATGATTGCGGAGATTCCGGCTTATCGGTGTGATATTTTGCATTGGATTGATTTGGCGGAGGAGGTTGCGATTGCTTATGGTTATGAGAATTTTGAGGCGGAGATTCCGGATATTTCGACGATTGGTTCTGAGGATGCTGGAGATAAGTTGAAGAGGACGATTGGGAATATTTTGGCGGGGCTTGGGTTGTTGGAGGTTTCTAATTATCATTTGACGACTAAGAAGAATGTTAAGAGGATGCATTATGATTTTAATGGGTTTATTGAGGTTGAGGATTCTAAGACTGAGCGGGATGTTCTTCGGATGGATTTGATGACTGGGTTGTTGCAGGTTGCGTCGGAGAATTCGGATGCTGCTTATCCGCAGAAGATTTTTGAAATGGGGAGGGTTTTTGAAAAATCTTCTGAGGTAATAGGTAATAGGCAAGAGGTAATAGGGAGTGAGACGGGGGTATCTGAGGTTGAGAGGTTGGGGATTTTGTTGGTTGATGAGAGGGTTAATTTTACAGAGATGAAACAGGTTTTGGATTATTTGTTTAAGATGTTGGATGTTAAGTATTCTATCGAGGCTGTTGATGATTCTAATTATATTATTGGGCGGTGTGGGCGTCTGATGGTTAATGGGGTTGAGATTGGTCGGGTTGGGGAGATTGCGCCTCGGGTTTTGAAGAATTGGAAGATTCGGGTGCCTTGCGTGGGGGCGGAACTAGCTCTTAGCTTTTAGCTGTTAGGGGTTAGGTTGACTTGTTAGATTGTGTAACTTGGTTGCGGATTAAAAAGGTACACGGGCGAATCAGTGTGTGAGAGTTTGAGTGCGTTAGTGCGTGAGTATGTGATTGGCTGCAGATTAAAAAGGTACACGGTTGGGAAACGGAAGGAAGCACGGAGGACACGGATGACACGGAGGGAAGGGGAACTTTGGCACGCGGATAAACGCAGGATTATGCGGATTTTTTATTTGGGTTGTAGTTTATTTATTATGTAACTTGCTAAGTAATTAAAAAAGGGGCGCGGATTGGGATCAGGATTACGCGGATTACGCGGATACGACGGGGGAATGGGAATTAGAGAGAGGGTTGTGGGGTTTTTGTTTTGGGGTATATAGCTAGTCGAAGTAGGATTTGTTTTTTATTGTGTCGTCTTCTTCGTAGCTGGATTCTAGGTTTTCTATGATTTTGTAAATTTTTGATTTTAGGGTTTGCCAGATTTTGAATGTTTCGTTTATGAATTTTGCTTCGGATTCTTCTTTGTAGATTGTGTCTAGTTTCATTATTTCTATTTGGGTTTTTGAGAGTGTTTTGTAGATTTCTTTTATTGATTCTTTGTCGTCGCTGTTTATGTTTCGGAGGAGGGAGAAGACGAACATTGGCGGGGAGGTTGGGTTGATTAGGGTTTCGAAGAGGTGGATGTAGGCGCCGATTTTTTCGTTGATTGTTCTTCGGATTTCTCTGAGTAAGAATGGGGATTCTTTTTCTTGGGTTTTTTCTATATCGAAGTCTTCGGATAGTTTTTGGAGTTCAGGCAAGCTGTATTTTTGTTTTAGCTCGTCGTATTTTTCTTCTAGATTGAATTCTTCTTTGTCCATTAATTTTTTGCGGAGAGTAGGTTTATAAGATTTTGGTCGGGGGATTTTTTTGGTATGACTTGGTGGGATGATGTAACTTAGCTACAGATTAAAAAGGAACACGGACTGTTCAGCGTGTGAGGGTTTTAGAGCTTCGGCTTTAGAGCTGAGGCTTTAGAGGACTGATGTCCTTTAGGGGGTAGGGGGTAGGGGGTAGGGATGACGAAGGGGGGGAACGCGGAGGGGGCAGGATTGACACGGATGACACAGATTTTTTGATTTTTGATTATTAAGAATTGGATGAAAGGATAGAAAAAATAAGCCTGTGCCGGGGCTCAAACCCGGGACCTCCACATTACCAATGTGACACTCTATCAACTGAGCTACACAGGCTTAAAGAAATAATTTTAGCTTCGTATTTAAATTTACCTTCTTGATTTGGTTTCGGTGTTGTTGATTTTTATGGCGTTGCCGACGGTGTGGGTGGTTTCGACTCCGATGTCCCAGAGGTTAGTTGCGGTTTGGCCTATCCATCCGAAGTAGATGTAGACTGCGTTGATGACGCCTCGGGGTGAGGTTAGGTCGACTTGTTTTGATGTGAATAGTCCGACGAAGGAAAAGTAAATTAGGGCGCCGATTATTACCATTAAGACTATTGCGATTTTTCTGGAGTGGTGTTCCATTTTTATGTAGGAAGCTCCGACGAGGATGAAGATTACGATTATAATCCATTGAATTATCATAACTCATTAACGAGATTGTCTTATAAAAATGTTTTGTCCCAGGGAGATATCTCCCTCAGACATGTACCCTCTTATTTGGCGATTCTTCCAAATTACATTTTCTAATAAAAAATGTAATTTGAAATATCGTATTTACTGCAAAATAAAATTTCTTAACGGCTCCGTCCAGAGGACACCTGAGCCTAAAATTTTATTTTGCGGAATTGGGCAACTTAAGCCGGATACATGAGAGTGAAAGGTTTTTAACTTAGTGATTGTTATTTGTTTCATGAGGAAGAGGTATAAGATTTTTTTGTTTCGACATGGACAGACGACGTTTAATCGGGATGGGAGGTTTACTGGGCAGTCTGAGGCGAAGTTGACGGCGCTTGGGAAGAGACATGCTTTGAAGATTGTTCGGGAATTGAAGGGTGAGGGGTTTGAGGTTGCGATTCATACGAGGTTGTCGAGGTCGAAGGATACGTTGAGGTCGGTTTTGAAATTTCATCCGGAGTGTCGGATTATTTTGGAAGATGATAGAATGATTGAGAGGAGTTATGGGAAGCTGGAGGGGATGACGCATAAGAGTGTGATTGAGAAATATGGGCAGGGGCAATTTGATGCTTGGCATCGGGGTTATGAGATTAGGGATAGACCGCCGAAGGGGGAGTGTTTTGCCGACGTGGAGAAGAGGGTTGGGAAGTTTATTAAGGATTTGAAAAAGTTTATGATGAAGAATAAAGTTAATGTTGCGATTTCTGGGCATGGGAATTCTATTCGGTTATTTAGGAAGATTATGGAACGGGCTTCTCGACGGGAAGTTGTTAAGTGGGTTATTCCTTATGATAAGGTGTTTGAGTATTCGGTTTGAGAATTAGAGAATTAACCACGGATTTCACGGATAAACACGGATTTTTTTATTGGGAATTAAAAATTATTCTTCTTGTTCTGAGGATAGGAAGCTCCACCAGGGTCTTTTTGTTTGGATTATTTCTCCTGTTTCGGCGTCGATTTGGGTTGAGATTTCTTCGTGGTTTTTTATGAAGCCTAGGATTCTAAATGTTTTTCTTGCTCTTACTTCGTAGGCTGCTCTGGTTTTATCGCCTGTTCCTACTTCTTTAAGTTCTATTGTGCAGTTTTGTGATTCGTTACAATTTCTTAATCTTAGTCTTGTTAGGGCTTTTTCCGACGCTGTCTCGGGCATTATTTTTATTTCGGCGTTTCGTCCATTGCTTAATCTTGTTTTAAGTTCGCTTAGGTTGCCTTCGTTGTTGAGTTGTAGTTGGGTTCTCACGGTTGCTCTTTCTGATTTTAATTCCATTATTTCTTCGTTGATTTTTGTTAGGACTAATCTTTTTTCGGACATTTCGATTTCTTGACCTTCTTGCATTTTTTCTCTGATGTTTTCCATTGTTTCTTCTCGGAGCTGTTTTCTTTCTTGGACTCTTTCTTGGATTTGGGTTGTTAGTTCTTGTTTCATTTCTTTGGTGGCTTCGATTCTTGTTTGTGCGTTTTCGTTTTCTGTGTTTGCTGCTAGGACTAGGGTTGAGATTAGGATTAACGAGAGTAATATGATTGACACCTTTTTCATATTGTACTTAGAGATAATGTTTATTTAAATGTTGTTATGGGGAAAATCTTTAATTATTTTTTGGGATGACTTAGATTAAGTATTTAGAACCAGCCCCATAGCTGCATGGCTCGGAATATTCTTTTTGATGAGAATTGTAATATTGAGATTAAGATTGATAAGTCGAAAGGGAGTCAGTTGTTGAGGTCGGATTTCTTGTGGGATGTAGGGATATAAAATGTAAAATTGAGCATAGTTTTTCGCATTCGTGGTCGGGACTTCAGTTTGCGGATATTTTATCTTGGGCTTGTTATCAGAAATTTGAGAATAATGATTCGCGGTTTGTTGATTTGATTGATATTGAAACAGAAATACATCACGTTTGGTAGGTTAACAGAACCTGTTAATACTGTTAAACGTGCACCTCAGGGTACACTGATTAACAGGTTTTACCTGTTGTTATAGTTAAGTTCTGTGGGTATAAAAATCTGCTGATTTGGGATTTGTCCGGAATTCTGCTGAATTCCGGCCAGCTTTGAACAGTCTTTTTAGATAGTTTTTTAATTGTTGGTTTTGTTTTGTTTTTATGGATGAGAAGAAAAACTATTCGAAGTATCTTAGAAATAAGTTTCCTCCTAAGGAAGGATTTGTGTATAGGATGGAGGCTTTACTTGGGGTTAGTGGGGCTAAAGAGTTTTTTGATATTTGTTATACACAGACGCCGAATTCTCTTCGGTGTAATACTTTGAAGATTTCGGTTTCTGATTTAATGAAGAGGTTTGATGGTTATGGATGGACTGTTAGGCAACCTTTTTCAGAATTTCCTGAAGTTATTATAGTTGATTCGAAGTTGGAGCCGGGGGAGTTGGGGAAGACGAAGGAGCATTTGCTTGGGTATTATTATGTTCAGGAGATTTCTTCAATGTTGCCGATGTTGGTTTTGAAGCCCGAGGCTGGGGATTTGGTTTTGGATTTGTGTGCGAGTCCGGGGAGTAAGACTACGCAGGCGGCGGCGATGATGGAGAATGGTGGGACGATTATTGCGAATGAGTTGAGTCTTGGGAGGGTTGGTATTTTGAATGCTAATCTTGAACGGTGTGGGGTTATGAATACGATTGTGACGAGGAAGGAAGGGGTTGCGTTTTGTAATGTGATGATGAAGAAGTCGGCTTTGAGGTTTGATAAGATTTTGGTTGATGCGCCGTGTTCGGGTGAGGGGACTTTGCGGAAATCTCCGAAGACGTTTTTGATGTGGAATCCGAATATGATTAAGAAGATTGCGTCGGTGCAGAGGAAGTTGGTTGAGGCGGCGATTGGTTTGTTGAAGGTTGGTGGGGTTATGGTTTATTCGACTTGTACTTTGGCGCCGGAAGAGAATGAGATGATTGTGGATTTTTTGGTTAGGAATTTTAATGTTGAGGTTGAGGAGATTTCGTTGCCATTGAAGGTTAGGGAAGGGATTTGTTCTTGGGATGATAAGGTTTTGAGTGATGAGTGTAAGAAGTGTTTGAGGTTGTATCCGCAGGACAATGATACGGATGGGTTTTTCGTGGCACGGATTAGGAAGTTGAGTGATAAAGTTTCCGGGAGGGCTCAATGATTGTATCATTGGATGGCTCATCAGCTTCGCTGATGGATGGCTCACTTTGTGGATGGCTCAGCTTCGCTGGGGACTTGGCGGCTAAAGGGGAGAGACGATGAAACTTCATATTGATATTAGTGGTCAGGTTCAACAGAAGAATTTGAATTCCGCTTTGGGATGTAAGCGAGATGACGGGGCAGAGAAGAGTGTTTTTCTAAAGAGTAAAATTAAGAAAGACGTTTTGCTGAAACATAAAGGTCAGGTTACAAACTTGATTGAGAAGATTCATTGTATTTTGATTTATTATTGTGTTCGGGATTTTTTAGATGGGATTGATGAGATTATTATTTGCAAGGATGTTGACTTTCGTAAACTTAAAAATTTACTTTTGTTGTTAATGGGAGATAAATTGGCGGGTATAAATATCGTTCAGCGTAAAAGTAACAGTGAGAAATCTTTTGCTCATAATGTTGCTTTGAAAACAAAAAGGAATAAGAAGCATGCTCAATTAAATGTTACTAGGAGGATGATTGAGGATATATTGATTAAAATATGAAGTAAGAGTGGGCACATAAATGTGCAAACCCGATTATGCGCTGGTGACCGTAAGGCATGTCAGCGCTCCTCCAGGCAACTCCTACTTTATACTAAGAAATCATATATATTTAAATCTATCTAATTATGAAGATACAAATTTTGGATCGGGCGAAGAAGAAGAAGTTTATTGCTGGGCTTGCGGATTTGGGGATGCGGAAGATTCCGGAGTTGTTGATTCGGTCGGGGACTGAGAGGATTCGGGCGTATTCGGGGGATTTGTCGACGGAGCAGATTATGGATTTTTGGAGGATTATGCCGATTGAGGGGATTGGGCTTTATGTTGGGAAGGAGTTGATGAATAGGAACGGGGTTCGGGAGACTAGGTTGTCGTTGGATGGGATGCACAATTGGCGGAGTCAATTGTACGGGGTTTCGGGGGTTCGGGGGTTCGGGGGTTCGGGGCGGGTTGTGTTTTTAAATAAGAAACAAGAAGAGGATTGGTTTTTAGGAAAAAATATTGAATTGGAAGAATCTCAAAATGTTGAGGATGGGTTTGTTTGTGTGAAGGGTGGCGAGGATTTTATTGGGATGGGGAAGATAGGCGTTAGCGATAAGGAGTTAGGGGTTAGGACTTTGTATAGTTATTTACCGAAGGAGAGAAGGCGGAAGGAGCGAGGGTGATTAGTTAAATTGTTTTACAAAGGATTTTATTTTCTTTTCAATGTCTAGGTATATTTCTTCCATTGCTTCTTCTTTATTTTTTGATTTTCTTTTCCAGCAATCTTTTATTTTCCAATGGAGGACTTTTATTCCTCGTTTTTTATAGACGCTGAATAGTGATATTGGAATGTCGTCGGCTACGAGTACGATTATTGATTGTTTTGAGAGGAGGTGTCTGTCGAGGGCTTTGGGGATTTTTTGTTTGAAGCCGTATTTTTTTCCCACTTTATTTAGGGTTTTGTCTTCGACGTATTTGCCCCCGAAGACTCCGGCGCTGATTGCTTTCCATTTTTTGTTTTTGTTTAGTTTATTGAAAAGATATTCGGAAATTTGGCTTCGGGTCATGTTGTAAGCGCAGATGAAGGTGATGCTGTTTGTCATGGGTGTGAGAAGTGTTTGTGGTATTTAAGAGTAATGCTTGTTGAGGCTACATCCCAAATTAATTTTTGTGGGGGGATGCAGTAGATACGCGTTGCTTCAGAGACGCTTCGCTTCAGATTGACTTGGCTGCTTGAATGACTTTGTGATATGAAAGTTGAGGGTAATTTGGGATGGAGTCCTGCTTTTGGGTTCCATCCCAAATTAATTCAATTCTAAATTCCTAATAAATCTAACAATTAAAAGGAGGTTTCGGATGGTTCCTTGTTTATTCCATTCAAAGATAATTCGACGGCAAAGCCGAAAAGTAATCCAGCTTGGAAGTTTGCTTTTAATCTTTGGAATGTTTTGCCGACGTTGTTTAGAGGAATTTATCATCAGAGATCGAGAGTAGAATGTATTTTTTCGGCTCTCAAAAAGCGATGGGGAGATAACTTGTATTCGAAAAAAGCTTTCATTCGTCGTCGAGAAATGGCATTGAGATTTATTGCTTATAACATTCGACTGATAATTTTTTTAGAATGTTCTGCCAAGCACAATCTTCCTCTTTGGGTTCGAGCTTAAATTTACAAAATGTCATAATTGTTTTGGTGGCAACTGTCTAAATTTTCTTGGTTATTATATGATGTTGCTGTATCTTGGGATTATTTTTGAAAAAGGTGTGTTTGTTGATTGTTGAATATGGAGTTTTTAGATATTTAGACGATTATGGAATTTGGGGTGGAGCCCTCGTTGAATTGACTTTGATGGAGCTTAGTTTAAGTTAATCTTTTTTGGATTTGGATTTTTTCTTTGAAGCTACTTTTTCTCTGTAAAGAGCTAATGCTTCTCCGTCGCTGAGTTCGGCTAAACCTGTACACTTGTATATAGTTGCTAATTCATGATATATAGTTCTCATATCTACTCCTATTATTTCTAATAATTCTGGGTCTTTGCTTCTTGAAAAAAATCCTGGGGCTTCTATTTTTATTGGTATGAATGATATTATTTCTCTTGGTCTTTCTCTGCCTAGTATGCTTAGGTCGACTTTGTGGGAATAGACTGGTTTTTGTTTTGTTATTATCACTTTTCTTTTTTTATCGTTTATTGTTATTTCGTATGAGACTTTTTTTTCTTCGGGTGATGAAAAGTATCTTTTTATTTGGTCTCTGATTTCGCTTCCTTCTTGTTGTGTTCCGAAGATTTCGAAGTAGTTTCTTCCTATTGCGCTTTCGTTGATTTCTAGTATTTTGGTTAGGGCGGGAGTGTATCCTATTACTGTTCCTTTTCTTCCGACAAATAGATATGGGTCATCTGTCATTAGCTCTGGTCTTTCCATAAATGATTGTGCGGTTTTGAATGGATAGTCTTCTAGAAGTGTTTTGGCTTCTTCATACATACCATCTATTTCTGTCTGTTTATCGTAGATTTGTCTATTTTTTTGGCTTACTATTGCTTCTAATTCTTTTATTCTTGCGTCTCTGGTATTTCCAAATATTCCCATAAAATTTTAAGATTTTTAGTTCTTTAAAGATTTATATTGTAAGAACACATAGGTTTTCTTACCAACTTTCTTCGTGTGGCTAAATTATAAAATCGATTTTCTATGGAAAACCAATTTTATAATTTAGTATTTACTGCAAATTAAAATTTCTTTACGCGCCCGTCCATTGCTGTGTAACGGACACCTGTCGCTAAAATTTTAATTTGCGGACTTGGTGGCTGAAGGTTTAAATAGTTTGGGGGGGTTGGTTTTTTATGGAAATTGAAAAGTATTTGAAGGCTGGGGAGATTGCCGTTCAGGTTAAGGAGTTTGCTCGGGGTTTGATTAAGCCGGGGATGAAGTTGATTGATATTGCCGAGGCTGTGGATGGGAAGATTTTGGAGTTGGGTGGGGAGTTTGCGTTTCCTTTGAATTTGTCGTTGAATGAGATTGCGGCGCATTTCACTCCGGGGCCTGATTGTGAGATTGTTGCTGAGGGAATTTTGAAGGTTGATATTGGGGTTTCGGTTGATGGGTTTATTGCGGATACGGCTTTTAGTGTGGACTTGACGGAGGATGGGAAGTATAAGGGGATGATTGAGTTGAATGAGAAAATTCTTTCTTCAGTTAAAGAAAGAATTTTAGGGAATAGGCAATTGGGAATAGGCAATAGTAAACTTGAGGTTAAGGATGTTGGTGACGTTGTTCAGGACGTTTTGGAAAAATGGAATAAAGAGAAGGGGGGGCGATTTTCTGTGATTAAGAGTTTGTCGGGGCATGAGTTGGGGCGGGATAAGATTCATGCGGGGTTGACGATTTCGAATCATCGGAATGAGAATGAGACGGCGCTTTTGGGAAGGGCGGTTGCGATTGAGCCGTTTGTGACGACGGGGGCTGGGGATGTTCGTGAGGGGGAGGTTGGGGGGATTTATGTTTTGAAGAGAGACGGGCAGGTTCGGGATAGGGATGGTCGGGTGGTTTTGAAATATATTAAGGAGACTTTTGCGACGAGGCCGTTTTGTTTGAGATTTCTTGCGAAGGCAATAGGTAATAAGAAATTGGAAATAGATTTGAGTTTGTTAAAGTTGAGGTTTATTTTGAAGGGGATGGTTAAGCAGGGGATTTTGTATGAGTATCCGATGTTGATTGAGAAGAGTCGGGGTGTGGTTAGTCAGGCGGAGGATACGTTTTTGGTGACGGGGGATGGGGTTGTTTGTACGACGGGGTAGATGCTCTAGGGGTTGGGTTTTAGGGGTTGGGTTTTAGGACGACGACGGGGGGTGAGAGATTGTAGAGAATAGATTATAGAGGGTAGTGGTGCGAGAGAATAAGGGGGACAAGGAACACGGATTGGATGGATTAACATGGATTTTTTGTTGGGTTGGGGTTTACGTTTATGTGTAAACGGAAAGGGGGGTAGAGCTTCGCGTTAGATCGCTTCGCGTTAGATCGCGTTGCGTTAGATCGCCTTCGGCGTTAGAAGGGGAATAGGATGC
>JAHIEP010000015.1 GCA_018901375.1 Nanobdellota archaeon | reverse complement strand
GACATTGCTACTACGATGAGGCTGATGAGTGTAAAACGTTTCATGATAAAACTCCTTGTGTTTTGGAAATCCTACTGTTTAATATGAGAGCACCTTGTCTCTAACATATCATCGGTAAGATTTCCGGTTGATGAAAGACTACTGCTTTACTGATTTACTTCTTTGAGACCTCCTTTCTCTTGTTTCTGGTTTGTTCTGTGGATTATTTTATTAAAAGGCTGTAGGATTCTCTGGAATTCTCTGCCTTTGAGACTTTGGCGGGCTGGTCCTCTTTGACTGGGGGGGCTGCCGTTGCGTTGCTACTTGGTTGCTGTTGCTGCAGTTGTTGCTGTTGTATTAACAGTAGGGCTTCAATTTGGGCGGGGGAAATACTTATTTGTTGCCCAGAAGAGAGGGTAATGGTTTGGGTTCCGGGTTCGCGACAAATTCGAGTCATAAAGGCGTCTTTGGGATTTGTCGCATTGATGAGGAGCTTTTGCGCTTTTGCCGGATTTCTATAATAGAGATAAAAGGTTATCTCTAGCGAGACTCCTCTGGAAAACTTGGTCTTAAGTTTTCCAAAACCTATCGATGCGCTGCCGTCCTTGCCGTTTGTTGCTATTCCTAATCCGGAATGTTTGGATTCGGAATAGGATTCTGCCTGGTTAGCCGGGCAGATGGCTACGAAGTCAGCGCCGCAATTTCGTAAAAAACCGAGTCCTAGCGCCGTCACGATTTTAGCATTCATCGCCACATCGCGATAATCCATCGGAGCGATGATAGTTAGCGATTCCTGATTGCTGACGAAGCCTTCTTTTAAAAGGAGGGTTTCGTCAATCATGGAGCGAGAGGTGTAGTACATTCCGTAGAGGGCTTGGTCTGGTGACCTATTTACTCTTTGAAATGCGTCGGACACTTTGAAGTTTCGAAATTTTAGTGGTCCGGTCTTTCCTCCGAAAAGTGTTCCTAACATACTGTAGAGGTCGTTTCCCAAGTTTGACTTTCTTTTACGGAGGGTGGTCATTTCCTTGTTTATACCCAATGCTTCATAATTGCGCTGGATATTTAGGAGGGTTTCTTCGTTGAAGAAAATCTTCCCTCCATTCATAAAGCCGTCTAGGAATCCGTATGAGATTTGGACGGGTCCGGTGTAGGGGATGCCGTGGCCACCCAGAGAGGTAACGCCTGTGACTGGTGTTCGGGTTTCCTGGCTCTCTATATACATTGAGCCTCCTACGCCGAGTGACTGTGAACCGCCGTTGTATGCGGTTGAACCAGCGTTGGCTGCTCCACCAGTTGCTAGGGATTGTGAATCTGCGGTAGCGGAGCCGCCTTGGGACTGTGAGCTTGCTCCGGCATTGGCATTGCCTCCGCCTATTGCTGTGTTTTGTGACTGAACTGTCGCGCTACTGGCTGAATCAGCAGTGCTTTGTGCCCAACTTGCTGTTGAAAGCAGTAGGGCAATGATTAGAAAACTTTTTGTTTTCATGATTCTGTTCCTTTCTCTAGTTAGTTGATGAAACTTTTTCTTTGTTTTTTCTTTCCCCTCTTTTTCTTTGTTTATTCTCCTTTCTTATTTAATGAGAGAGGGTTTTGGTTTCGTAAAATGCGGCTCGCCTAGAGGAATGAAGTGAGCCGCACGAGTTTAAGCTCTGCATCTGGTCGTGTGAAGAATTGATTGCAGGGCTTATTGAGATTCTCTGCTCGTTCTGCTCGTGAATCTGATCGAGTAGGAGTTGTTAGACTCACCATAAAGTCTGGCAGAATCTCACTCTAAGTTATTGTTATTTGAAAAACGTACGCTCAGAGTGAGGGAGAGGAGAGGAGAGGAAAGCGAGTGTCTGAGCGTACGTTATGTTATAGATATCTCTAGAATAAATGTTTTTGAAATACTAGGTTTTCCGTCGTATTTCGTATCCATTGTTTCTAGAGAGTTATTTTTATTTGTAGTTACTTGATTGTTTTTGAATGGATCTAATTGTGTTTCATTATAGAGTGGTATAATGGTTTATAAATTTATCTATTAGGGGGGGTAGGGGGTAGGAGGTAGATGGTAGATGGTAGGGGGTAGGGTTATTCTTGGTCGGGTAGTCGGATTATTTTTTTCCAGCCTTTGTCGTATTTTATCTCTTTGATTTTGATGAGTCCTTTTTGTTCGAGTGCGTTTTTTGCGTTGGTTCCTTTTCTTGCGGAGAGTCCGATTTGTTTGTATACTGCGGTTGTGCTTAGGACGTGTTTGGGGTTTTTCTTTAGGAAACTTAAAAATTTATCTTCATCTGAAGATAAATTTTGGGTCGCTTCGCTTGTGGGTCGCTTCGCTTGTGGGTCGCTTCGCTTGTGGGTCGCTTCGCTTGTGGGAGTTTTAATTTTTTTTGGTTTGTCTAATTGGGTTTCTAGTACTTTGTTTATTGCGGTCATTATGTCTGTGCTTGTGTAATTTCCTTGAGTTTTGGATTTCTCTAGGGTGTCTTCGATTTGTTCTAGAGGTATACCTGCTTCTAGATGGGCAGTTATGTATTGACATAGGATTTCGGTTTTGTTGATTTCTTCTGTTTGTGGTTTAGGTCGGTCGTTGGTCGTTGGTCGTTGGTCGTTGGTTTTCTCTATTGTTTTTGGTTCTTCAATTGCTTTGTTGAATTCTGGGTCTGTTTTTTCTTTATAGTTCTTGTTCATTATCATTGCTTGCATTCGTGCTTTGATGTTGTCGTCGGTTACGGTTTTGTTTCGTAGGTCTACGTATGGGACTTCGATTAGGAATGGTGTTGGGAATCTTTCTGCTAATTTTACGATGGCGTTTCCGACGGGAAGTTGGGAAAAATAGTGTCGGCTCTCTACTAGTTGCATGATTTCGCTGATATCTTGAATGTCTTGAGGTAGTTGTTGTTGGAAGGCGATGTGACAGGCGGAGTTACCTTTTACAGTGTCGGAAATTTTTGAGATATGCTGGTCGAGGCAGATAAGTGAGGTTCCGTATTCTCGCATCTCTCGGTAGATCATATCTGTTGTTGATTCGTTTGTGAAGTTTGTTGGTTTCTTTAGGAAAATATTATGGGCTTCGTCGACGATGATTGCGTGATCGAATCCGTTTCCCATTAAGTTTTGTTTTGATTTTTTCAATTTGAAAATGTATGTTAAAAGGAATTCGCAGAAGAAAGTTTTTTCGATGCTTCCTAGTGAGTTTAATTCCATGACTACTTTTTTATCTAGTAATTCCTCGACGGTAAAAGAGTTTTCGCCTTTGTAGTTTACGACTTTTCCGAATTCTCCGAATGTCATAACTGTTGCGACTCTTAGTGCTGATTCTATCCAGCCGGCTTCTCGACCTTGGATTTTGTTTAGCTTTTCTTCGAGTCTCCATTTGATGTGGTTCCAAGTTGGGTAATTTTGTGAGCCGTTGTAGATTCCCCATTCCTTGAAAGCTTCGTCGAGGGTTTCTAAGATTACTTTATGGACACCGAAAGATGCGGAGAATGCTTCTGTTAGTAAATCTGATAGGACGTTGATCCATTCTTTTGCGGCTACGCCTTTTGGAGGTTGGTTGATGTTTGTCTTGAACAGGTTGCTGACTTTTTCTTCACCGACGGTGAATGTCATTATTTGGTTGTCTGTTGCTGAGAGTGGGCGGAAGGATTTTTTCCAGTCGAAGATTAGGTAGGGTTTGTTTTGTTTGTTTAGTGCTTCGATTACTTTGAATGCGAAAGTTGTTTTACCCGAACCTGACATTCCTGTTACGCAGATGTGTCTTGGCCAATCTTGTTCTCGGAGTTTGAATGGGAAGAGTTTTCTTTTTGCGTAACTGATTGTTGCGAGTTCATATTCTCCGTCGATTAATTCTTTTCTTGGAGGTTCTAGTAAGACGCCTTTGTCTAGTAATTGATTTAGATTTTTTTGGAATAGTGCGTTTAGAATGTGGACGATTTCTTCTCTCTCTTCTTTGGTTTCTGCGACGGTATACTGGAAGTATATTTCGTCTACTCGTTTTCCTAGGACGGGTCTAAGTTTGTTACAGATTTCTTCGACGGTGAGTGCTTTTTGTTCCATTGTAAGAAACCAAGGTTTCTTACCAACTTCCTGTTTTAGGAGTTGGTACTTGGTGTCTGTTTAATTTTTTCATTATTCTGTTAGAATTTTGCCCAGCATTTCGGCTCGGCTTTTCTTTTCGTTTAATTCTTTGGCACTTTCTCTCATTTCTTTTTTTAGTAATGCGATGTCGTTCCAGCATTGTATTTTTTCTTTAAGTTGTATCTCTGAG
>JAHIEP010000140.1 GCA_018901375.1 Nanobdellota archaeon | reverse complement strand
TGTGTTTTTTATGAACGGACTTAAACGGACTTTGATGGACTTAAACGGACTTTTGTTTTGGTGTTTTGTTTTTTTGGGTAATTTTATAAAGTTGGTTTGTTGGTTACTTGGGTGGGTAAGAAGGCGATTTCGGCGATTGTGGCGACGGTGTTGCGTTAGATCGCTTCGCGTTAGATCGCTTCGCGTTAGAAGGGGAATGGGGTGCGGATTTTGTTTTGGGGGTTGGGGTTGGGTTTGGGGTTTGGGGTGGGTTGTGGGGTTTGGGGGTTTACGTTTATGTGTAAACGGAAAGTGGGGGGGGTAGAGCTTCGGCTTTAGAGAAAAAATCTTCGGGATTTTTTCTTCAGAGGACTGCGGTCCTTCAGAGCGATGCTTCAGACTGCTGTTGTTGCTTTGTTATGGTTGGATATTCAAAGTGGTTTTATGATTTGGGATGGGGCCTGATAACGGGAAGGTATTTAATTGTGGTATTGTTTGATAAGTTATGGATTATTTGGAGATATGTAGGGTTTATGGAAGGTTAGAGAGAACTACGAAGGGGCTTGAGAAGGCGGAGATACTTGCGAGTTTTTTGGGGGAGATTCGTGACGAGCCGGAACTTATTTATCTTTTGCAGGGTCGGTTGTTTGCGGATTATGATAATCGTGAGCTTGGGGTTTCGCATCAGTTGGTGATTCGGGCGATTGGGAGGGCAGCTGGGATTAGCGACGTTGAGGTTGTTAAAAAGTTTAAGAAGTTTGGGGATTTAGGGAAAGTTGCCGAGGCTGTTTTGGGAGAGGAGAAAAAGCAAATGGCTTTGTTTTCTAAGAAGTTGAGTGTTGAAAAAGTTATGGAGAATTTGAGGAAATTGCCGACGATGGAAGGGGCTGGGGCGGTTGAGCAGAAGGTTGGGCATATTGTTGAGTTGTTGCATTCGGCTAGTCCTGAGGAGGCGAAGTATATTGTTCGGACGGTTTTGAGTGATTTGAAAATTGGGGTTGGTTCTGGGATTCTTCGTGATGCGATTGTTGTTCATTGTTTCAAGCCGAAAGATTTGGAGGATAAGAAAGTTTGTGTGCAGGCTGTTCAGGAGGCGTATGATAAGGCGACGGATTTTGCTGAGGTTTTTGAGATGGCGTGTTCGGATAGTTTGGAGAAGATTAAGTTGGAGCCGGGGAAGCCTGTAAGGGTTATGTTGTTTCCGAAGGCGAAAGATGTTGACGACGCGTTTAGAATTGTTGGGAGACCGGCTGCGTTTGAATATAAGTATGATGGGTTTCGGGTTATGATAAATAAGGAGGGACCCCAGTTAGATAGCCAAGGGCATCAAACGGGGCAAGGCGGGAAGATTAAAATTTTTACTAGGAGACTTGAGGAGGTGACTAAGCAGTTTCCGGAGATTGTGGAGTATGTTAGGGATTATGTTAAGGGGGCAAGTTTTATTCTCGACGCTGAGGCTGTTGGTTTTGGTGCTGAGACGAAAAAGTATACGGACTTTCAGGCGATTAGTCAGAGGATTCGGAGGAAGTATGATATTGGTAAGTTGCGTGATGAGTTGCCGATTGAGTTGGTTGTTTTTGATGTGATTTATTACGATGGGGAGAGTTTGATTGAGAAGCCGTTTAGAGAGAGAAGGAAATTGATTGAGCGGATTGTTAGCGAGGAGGAATGGAAAATTATTTTGGCTAAGCAGATTGTGACTGAGGATGCCGAGGAGGTTGAGAAGTTTTATGAGGCGGCGTTGGCGGATAATCAGGAGGGGTTGATGGGGAAGAATTTGAACGCGCCGTATAAACCGGGAGCGAGGATTGGGCATGCCGTTAAGTTGAAGCCAGTGGATAGGGATTTTGATTTGGTGATTACTGGGGCTGAGTGGGGAACGGGGAAGAGGGCTGGGTGGTTGACGAGTTTTGACATTTCATGTCGAAACTCGTCGGTGGTCGGTGGTCGGTGGTCGGTGGTCGGTGACTTGGGTAACGAGGACGAGTTGTTGCAGATTGGAAAAGTTTCTACTGGATTGAAAGAGCTTCGTGATGAAGGTCTTTCTTTTGCTGAGATGACGGATATGTTGGAGAAGTTGGTTGTTGATGTTGATGGGAAGCATGTTAAGGTTAAGCCGGAGATTGTTGTTTCGGTTCAGTATCAGAATGTTCAGAAGTCACCGACGTATTCTTCTGGGTTTGCTTTGCGGTTTCCTCGGATTTTGAGATTGAGGGCTGATAGGGGAGTGGACGACGTCGCCACTTTAGACGAAGTGGCTGAAGAAGCGTCGTCCTAGAATGCTTCGCTTGTGAATTAGAGCTTCGCTTGAATTGGTTGAATGATTGTTTTCTGGTATATAAATTTCTTCGAAGCCTTTATAAAGGAAAAATAATATTGTATTGTATGACAGTAGCGAAAAGTTCTGAAAAAAAGGATACTACATTGAAGGTCCAGAATATTGTGGCGACGACTTCGCTTGAGAAGGATGTTTCGTTGACGAAGTTAGCGAGGATGCAGCCAAATACTGAATATAATCCTGATACTTTTCCGGGTTTGGTTTTGAGAGTTGCTAAGCCGAAGTCTGCGGTTTTGGTTTTCTCGTCGGGGAATTTGGTTTGTACTGGGACAAAGTCAGTTGCTCAGGTTAAAGATGTTGTTCAACAGGTTATTCAAAAATTGAAAAAGATTGGAGTCAATGTTACGATTAAGCCGAAGATTACGGTGCAGAATATTGTTGCGTCGGGTGCGGTTAATTTGGATTTGAATTTGAATACGTTGGCTTTGGAATTGGAGAATACTGAATATGAGCCGGAGCAGTTTCCGGGATTGGTGTATAAGTTGGATGACCCGACGGCTACGTTTTTGCTTTTCTCTAATGGGAAATTGGTTTGTACGGGGACGAAGAATAAGGCGCAGTTGGACGATTCGATTGTTCAGTTGAATAAGAATGTTAGGGCGGCTTTGAAGAGGATTAAAGATTTGGCGAAGAAGAAAGCGGCTGATGAGGACGAGTTTTAAAACGGAATTTTAAAATTCATCGAAGAGCTCACTGAGGTGGAAGGGCTCGATGTTGTCGGAGAGGCTCACTTTGTGGAAAAGCTCAGCTTCGCTGGAGACTTGGTGGCTGGTTGTATATGTTGGAGTATAATAGATTTTATATAGCCTACATAATTTGTTTTTTTATGTCTAAGAGTTTGAAAAATTATTTACGAGAAAAAATTGATGGGCGTCTTTCTGAAGTTGAAGGCGAGGAATGTAAACTGAGAAGTTCGTTAGATATTTTGAATGGGCATCGTATTGACAATATGCATTATAGCGTTAGAACAACTTATTGGGAAGATGATCATTGGATGACAGTTGATAGTGAGGGCTCTCTTGAAAAGGCTATGAAAACCGCTGTTAGCGAATTTGAAAAAAAGGTTGGGCCTAATTGTTCGGGCAGTTATAATGTTGAAATTGTTTTAGAAGATTTAAAGATGGAAGTTCCTCGAGAATATTGGGAGATGTTTGTTGACTCTGAGTAATTATATGTTTGAGGACAATAGATTTTATATAGGGTTTGTTTGTTTTTTGGGTATGGATGGTGAGGTGTTGATTCTTGCGGATCCGAAAGGTAATGCTTGGGGTTTCGCGAAGAGGGTTTATGAGAGCTTGAATTCTGATCCAGATAGGCGTGTGAAGTATCTACTTGGGGAAGTTGAGATTAAGAAATTTAACGACGGTGAGATTTTTGCGAAGGTGCTTTGTAATGTTCGGAAGAAGATTTGTTTTTTTATTCATGATTCGTCGATGGGAGCGCAGGATTGGGCGATATCTTTGATGGAAGTTAATGATGCTTTGGTTCGTAGTTCGGCGGAGAGTGTTCATGATGTTTTGCCTTATATGAAATATTCGCGACAGGATAGAATGACGGAACCGAGGACGCCGATTAGTGCTGGGATTTTAGCGAGGATGATTGGAATGGAGGCTGATGGGGTGATTACGACTGACTTGCACAATCCGGCTACGACGGGGGCTTATAGGATTCCGTTTGATAATTTGAAGGCTTACCCGACTTTGATAAAATATCTTTTGAAGAACTATCCTGATTTCTTGCAGAATTTAGTTGTTGTGGCTCCTGATGTTGGGAGTGCGGAGATGGCGAAGTCTTATGCGAAGAGGCTTGATTGTAGTGTTGCTATAACTAATAAGACAAGGGAGAAGGCTGGGGTTGTTGGGGATATGACGGTGATTGGGGAGGTTGCTGGGAAAAATGTTTTGATTGTCGACGATATGATTGATACGGCGGGGACGCTTTGTAAGGCGGCGGGGATTTTGCGAGAGAAGGGGGCTTTGAAGATTTGGGCGTGTGCGACACATGGTGTTTTTAGTGGTGAGGCTTTTTGCAATATTGATGGGTCTTGTTTTGATAAGGTGATTGTTAGTGATTCGATTCCGCAGGGGGATTGTGGTCGGATTGAGGTGGTTTCGTTGGTTGGTTTGTTTGCGGAGACGATTGGGCGAATTTCGCATGGGCGGTCTGTTAGTGAATTGTTTCTTTGAAACAATTCACTAACGGTTGTCGGTGGTAGGTTGTGGGTTGTCGGTTTATAATTGGGCAACTTTGGTTGCCTGGATATTTTTGACTTGGCTGCTGGGGTTAATGTTTTTATAGTTTGGATTGGTTTGATTGTTATGGTAAATTTTCGGAAGTTTGTTTTAGAATCTGGGTGGGAGGTTTTTGGGGGGCGGGATGCTTGTAAGAAACCAAGGTTTCTTACCAACTTCCTGTTGTGGGGTGGCTATGGTTAAGTTTCGAGAATTTATTTTAGAGTCTGGAAGAAAAATTTTTGGCGGAAGAGATGCGGAGAGTAATGATGAACTTGTTTATCTGGCTGGGGCTGGGGATGTTTTGTTGCATACTGCGGAGCCTGGGAGTCCGTTTGTTAATGTTGGTGTTGGGGCGTCAAAGAGTGAGATTTCCGAGGCTGCGGTTTTTTGTGCGAGATATTCTCAGGACTGGCGGGATTCTAAGAGGGATGTTATTGTGAATAAGTTTTTGCGGGGTGATATGAATAAGGAGAAGAGGATGAAGGCTGGGATGTGGGGGGTTAAGAAGCAGGAGAGGATTAGGGTTAAGGCTGTGGATATTCTCGCTTTCGAGCGAGAGGTAATAGGTGATAGGAAATAGGTGATAGGTTGATTAGTGTTTCAGTGTGTGAGTTGTTGATTGTATAGCTTGTAGGCTAATTAAATTGAACACGGGCGAGGACGGAGGGGAAACACGGAGGACACGGAAGGGAAATTTTGGCACGGATTTCGCGGAATGACACGGATTTTTGTTTTTGGATAGGTTTATATGTCTTGGATTGTTTTTGAAAATATGAAACCTATTAAGAAATTACAGATTGGGAAGAGTGGGCTTAGTGAGGCGTTTGTTGAGCAGGTTAAATCTATTTTTGAGGGCGAAAAGGTTTTGAAGGTTTCGATTTTAAAGTCGGCTTGTCGAGATAAGAAGGACGCTGAGAAGATTGGTGAGGATTTGGTTGCTCGGCTTGGGGAGAGGTATGGGTTTAAGTTGGTTGGTTATGTTTTGACTTTGATTAAGTATAGGCGAGACCAACGGGTCTCGAGGGGTTAGGGGTTAGAGATTAGGGGTTAGGGGTTAGAAGACTTGGTTGCTTGAGTGTATAAATTTTTATATAGGCTGTTTTAGTGGGGTTGGGATGGGACATGGTTATGAATTGGGAAGAATGGTGCATTCTGAAGATATTGGAAGTGTGTATCTAAGTGATTCTTCTGGAGCATATGATGCATTGATTGGAAAAGATTTAATAGCGCTTCCTCGTGGAACATTGGATGAGATTGGAAGGGGTAGTCCGAGTTGTATGAAATATGTTATGGGTCAACTTTTACTTTCGGGGCCTCGTGAAGAAGATGTTGAAAGATTTTTATTGAGGGCGTTGGTTAATGATTTAGAAAGACAAAAGAGCGACCTTCTTTCCAAAATTAAACCAGAAGACTTATAAACCAAAATTTCTCAGAGTTGTTAGGTTAATGGATTATATCCATCTATCTCTGCAAAGAGAGCCCGACTAGCTATTAGGCGCTAGCTGTTAGCTATTA
>JAHIEP010000139.1 GCA_018901375.1 Nanobdellota archaeon | reverse complement strand
GAGGAGCGGGTTGTTTTCTGACTGTATTAATATTGTCGTCGGTAAGGGGAATTTGAATGCGGATATTTTGTTTGTTGGCGAGGCTCCGGGACGTAATGAGGATGAGCAGGGGATTCCTTTTTGTGGGGCGGCGGGGAAGAATCTTGATAAGTTGTTGTTGAGTGTTGGGTTGTCGTTGGAGGATATTTATGTTGCTAATATTTTGAAGTGTCGGCCGCCGATGAATAGGGACCCGTTGCCTCACGAGATTGAAGCACATACGCCGTGGCTGATGAAACAAATTAGAGAGATGAAGCCTCGGGTGGTTTGTTCGCTGGGAAATTATGCTACTAAGTTTTTTATGGCGCTTGGTGATGTTGATAAGATGGGAGAGATGCCAGGGATTACGTCGGTGCACGGCAAAGTGCAGGATTGCACTTTGCAGTTGGAAGTTGGAAGTGAGAAGTTGGAGGTAGTGTTTAAGTTGATTCCGTTGTTTCATCCTGCTGCTATTATTTATAATCGGACGAAGTTGATGCCGTTGTGGGAGGAGGATATGCAGATTGTTAAGAACTTTGTTCTTAATAATCTGTATGTTTAGATCGCTTTGCGTTAGATCGCCTTCGCGTTAGAAGGGGCAATTTTGGGAATTAGTTACGGTGTAATGGTGTAATAGTGCAATAGTGGGACAGGGTGTCGGGGTTATTTTCTTTTGAGAGTAGCATTAGAAATGCTTCACTCAGTCAACTTCGTCGCCTGAAGGGGGCGGAGCGGGGTGGGGCGTCTCGGATTTGGGTGAATTTATAATTGGGGTCGATGGTTTCTGTTTTGCATTTATTGCATTTTTCTTTTAGGGTGTAGGTTTTGCACTTGGGACATTTTTTTAGAGAAGCCATTTTATTTGTCTTCGGTTGCGTAGAATTCGCAGTTGTTTTCTTTTGCTCTTTTTTCTAATTCTTCTAATATTTCTGTCATTCTTTTTTTACCTTCTTTGAAGTCCTCTACTGATAATTTTAGTTTGAAGTTTCCTGCGGAGATGTAGGTTATTAGGATGTTTTTGTCGTCGAAGTTGAAGATTTTTTTTATTCGTTTGATGCCGTCTTCTTCTAGGCATTTGATTTTGATGTTTTGTTTTAGTTCTTCGTTTTTCTTTTTCTTTTCTAATATTTTTTTTATTGCTTCTTCGTTTTCTTTTGGTATGTATTTTATTATTAACGACTTGTTTATCCTCGCTGATTTTACGAATTCTGCTAGGTTCAGGAAGTCTTTTAGTATTTTTTCTTTTATTGCCTCTTCTCTGGTTTTTAGTATTTGTTTGAATGCTGTGTCGATTGCTTGGGATTGTTTGAAGGTTTGCATTACTTCTTTTTTTTCTTTTGAAGTTACTCGTCTTAGAGAAAGATGGATGTTGTTTCCGGCGTTTAGGATTTTGCAGACTACTTGCTTGTTGGGGACGACGTATTGCCGCATGAGTTTGATTCGGCCGGGTGCTATTTCGGAGGAGACGATTGTTCCCTCTTGTCCGTTTGGTAGTTCTACGAATGTGATTGTGTTCGTTACTTTTTTCACTTTGCAGAGGACTAGGTCGTTTTCTTTCATTTGTAAGAAACCACTCAGTAGGTGGTTCTGGTGAACCAAGGTTTCTTACCAACTTCCTGTTGGTATAGTTTTGGTTTATTTTTATTATTAAGATAGGTTTATTAAAGTATTTCTTCTACGCGGGAACGTATTTTTGCGTTTCCGCCTGCTGGTACGGCTAGGACGGTGTTGCATTCTAGGCATCTGACTTTCGTCGAGGCTTTTCCAAATATTGTTTGTGAGTTTTTGCATTTTGAGCATCTTACTCTTACGAATTTTCCTTTTGTGGTTTTCATAGAATTTGGTGATTTTTTGGGTTTATAAGAATTGCGATTGACGCTTCGCTTTTAGATCGCTTCGCGTTAGATCGCTTCGCGTTAGATCGCTTCGCGTTAGATCGCCTTCAGCGTTAGATCGCTTCGCGTTAGATCGCTTCGCGTTAGAAGGGGAAGGGGATGCGGATTTTGTTTTGGGGTTGTTTATTAGTGGCTTGGCTTAGTGTGTTTTGGAACTTGGGATTTTCGCGGATCTTTTTTTGGTTTGTTGTTATGTAACTTGGTAGGTTTTGTTATTTGGGGAGGTCCACGGATTTTCGCGGATTAGGGGCAGGATTTTCGCGGATACGGACTTTTGTTTTGGGGGTT
>JAHIEP010000138.1 GCA_018901375.1 Nanobdellota archaeon | reverse complement strand
TAACTTGGATTTAGAATTAAAAAATATCTCGAAAATAGAGGGACACACTCATATGAGGATTAAGGCTCGAGACGGGAAAGTTAGTGAATGTAAATTGAGGATTAGTGAGAATAAGCGGTTTTTTACCGACGCTGTTGTGGGGTTGTCTTATGATAAAATTTCTATGACGATGTCTCGGATTTGTGGGACTTGTTCTTCGGCGCATGTTTTGTGTTCGATTGAGGCGATTGAAAAGGCGTTTGATGTTAAGGTTTCTGCGCAGACTATGAGGCTAAGAAATTTGTTGATTAATGCTTCGCATTTGCGGGACCATGCTATGCATTTGTATTTTTTTGTTTTGCCTGATGTTTTTGGAGTTGATTCGGTTTTGGATTTTGGGGAGGATAAGCATGAGTGGATTCATCGGGGTTTGGATATTAAAGCGGCTGGGAATTTTTTGGCTACGATAATCGGGGGGCGTGCGATTCATCCGCCTGCGGCTGTTGTTGGTGGGTTTACACAGATTCCTAAAACTGAAGAGATTGCCGAGGCTGTTAAGAAGTTGAGCGATGTTCGTGAGAAAGTTTTGGCGATTATTGAATTATTGTTTTCGAAGAGAGAAGATTGGACTTTTGAGAATAAGACGAATTATGTTGGGCTTGTTAATGACGATTATAATTTTTTGGAGGGGCGATTGAAGACTTCGAATGGGACTGAGATTGAAGAGGCGGATTTCGGGGAACATTTGGAACGAGTTGTTTTGCCTTATTCTAATGCTTCGGCTTTTGAGTTTGAGAGCGAGGAATATTCTACTGGGGCATTGGCGCGGATGAATGTGAATAAGGACAAATTGAATTCTCGGACGGCGAAGGATGTTGCTAAGTATATTGGGGTTTTCCCGTCGGCGAATGTGTTTGATAATAATTTGGCGCAGGCGATTGAGTGTTTGAATATTATTGATAATTGCGTTGAGGACCTCGGGGATCCTTTTTCTGAGGAAAAGCCGGTCCGGTGGAAGGTGGAAGGTGGAAGGTTGAGGGACGAGGTGAGGACTGGGGTTGGGGTTATTGAGGCACCGAGGGGGACTTTGTATTATCGTTTGGATTTTGATTCGAAGGGGGTTGTGACTTTTTGTGATTTGGTTATACCGACGCAGCAGAATATTTTTCATATGGAGAAGTCGATTGGGAAGTATGTTGAGAGTTTGTTGGCTAAGGGTTTAGATAAGGATAAGATTTCTTTTGAGGTTGAGAAGATGATTCGGGCTTATGATCCTTGTATGTCGTGTGCGGCGCATTTTTTGGAGATTGATTGGGAGTGATTATTTTTTAGCTCACGGATTTACACGGATGCGCACGGATACCTTTATTCTAGAAATTTTGATATTCCATCTATTGCTTCGTCTTCGGTGATCTGCATTGGGATTGCTATTATTTTTATGTCTTTTAATTTTCCTATTTTTTTTAGGAGTTTTAAATTTAGGGCTAGGTCGGCGAGAAGCCTTGCTTCTCGAGGTCGCTTCGCTTTTAGATGTTAGATGTTAGATGTTAGGAGGGCTTCGCCCGAGTTTGTTGATTAGTGTAACTTGTTGATTATGTTTGAAATATCTTGTATTGCTTTTTCTTCTGTAATAGTTGATGGAATAGCTATTATTTTTATGTCTTTTAATTTTCCTATTTTTTTTAGGAGTTTTAAATTTAGGGCTAGGTCGAAGTCGTGCATGGAGTATATTTTGTTTGTTTTTATTTTTTCTAATGAGGTTAAGAGTGTTACTTTGTTTATTCCTATTGCGGTGTCTAGGATTGTTAGATTTGGACCTTCGAACTCTAGGTTTTCGGTTGGGTCGATTTCTTTGAATTCTATGTTTGGGTAGATGACTTTTAATTTGGGAAGAAGTTTTATTGGAAGGCTGTCTTGTTTAAGTAGTGGATTTCCGAAGATTAAGATTTTCATTTGAAGTGTATTGTCTTGCTTGTGCTGTGGTCAATGTGTCGACGGGGAGACCAGCGTGAATGACAACGTAGTCTTTTAATTTGTCTGGTAAGGATATTCCTGTTTGCCTTATTGTTTGTAGGAATTCTTTGCTGATTGCTCTTTGGATTTTTGGGTCCGAGATGTGATAGGGGATTGCTTTATGGATTTCTTGTCTTGCGTTGTCGTTGTGTTCTCCGAACATGTAGCTTCTTATTTTGTGAGCTGAGGAATAGGGATTAATGGTGGTTTGCATTCTTGCCTTTCCTTTTAGACAATTCATTGTGTAATTATTGAACAACGTGTTTTTCATGTGTGTATATTTAGAGATTAGTTAATAAAGTTTCTTAGTTACTTTTTCTTTTTAATATTATATATGTTATTCCAGATATTATAACGATTCCTATAATTATTCCTATTATCCATATCCAGTATTTTCTTTCTGACTGCTCTTTATTTTTTATTGTGGTTGCTTCTTCTTTTAATGTTTCTTTAATTATTTCTTCCTGTGTGATTATTTCGTTTATTGATTGGATGGTTATATTTGCTTTGCTGTTTTTTATTGAATTAAGTTTTACGAGAATGTCATAATAGTTGTCTTCGTTTACGTCGAATTTTCTTTCGTCTCCTGTTGCTAGGATTGCTTGTTGTGGTATTGATGAAATGTTTACCGTCGCTGTTGTTGTCGTCAATTCTATTATTCCTACGTAATGTGCGGTTGAATTTATTATTACTTTTAGTCTTTGTTTTTTTGAGAGTTCTTTTGTAGAGGATTCTTTGAATTCTGTGTCTGAAATAGTGTGTGTTGTTGTCCAGAAATTTGTTGTGCTGCTTGACGAGCTTCCTCCTGTGTTTGTGTTATCTGTTGTTACGGTGTATGTTGCGGAAGTGTTGCCCGAATTTCCTGCGAAGTCCGTCGCTGTGCAAGCATAAGTGTAAGTTCCTGTTGTGGTTGTGCTTGGTGTTGACGAGGCTGTGGTTGTGCTTACTCCGGATGTTGCGTCTGTTCCTGTGCAGGAGCAGGTTGTTGTTGCGCCGATGTTGACTGATGCTGGTGAGCATGACGCGGAGGCTGTTGGATTTGTAGTGTCTATTGTTAATGTTCTGTTCGCTGCGTCCCAGTCGCTGTTGCCTGCGGAATCGTTGCAATAGGCAGTCCAAAGGTATGTTCCGTCTGCG
>JAHIEP010000137.1 GCA_018901375.1 Nanobdellota archaeon | reverse complement strand
TTTATTCTAACATCTTACAGAACAATTGCGCTGTAACACTCGGACATTTCTATCCTAACAAACCAAGAAAAAGTCCATTTAAAAATCTTTCTTTATGAAATAAAACTTTCTGCCTCAACAATCTCATCAACAGAAACAACATCTTCCATAATCAACTCACTGGGTGAAACCTCTCCAAGCCCAGCAAATTTTTCACGAGCCAAATTCTCCTCACTTCCATTCTCCCCACTCTCCCAAGCCCCCGACGAAGTCGAGCCATTGCCCTCCATAGAGGGTACTTGCGGAGGCGCCAAGTTCTTCGAACCTGAGCCACTCTGATACTCTGATACTCTGACACCTTGCGAATCACAAAGCGATTCGCCCACCCGTCCCAAATCCAAATTGCCCGCGTCTCTTTCTTTTTCCATTCCCTCAACAATCGCCCTCGTCATCTTCTCTCCCCAAACCTGATACATGCAACGCTGACACATTTCCACGACGGAATCCGAATCAATTCCACTAGAACAATAAATACAATTTTTTGCCATTTAATTTACCACCTTTTTATTTATGGTACTCTTTAAGAACCATCTCGCAATTTCTCTAACAACTTTCCTTTTTAAATTTTTATGAGATTTAATTCAAAGAAAATAAATCAATACTTTTAAAAACAAAATAGCCTAACAACAAATATGAAAAAAGGTGTAATGATATTACTATTACTTTTGTCTGTAAACTTAACTTCAGCATTAGCATGTAATCTCGACGTGACTTTACTGAACCAAGACCCATACCCAGCAGTTCCAGACGATTACGTAAAATTAGTTTTCCAAGTAGACGGAATAGACAGCACAGATTGCAACGATATAACATTTAATCTGTTAGCAGATTATCCAATAGAATTCGATCCAGGAAAATCAGGATTAAGAACATTCAAAAAAGTCGACTACATAAAAGATTTTGAATCAACACTGTTAATTCCATATAAAGTTCGAGTAGATGCAGAAGCACTAGACGGAACAAACCCAATTGAAGTAAGTATACAAAGTCGAGGAGACGCTCCACAAATAAAATCATTCGACATAGAAGTAGAAGACGTCCGAGCAGACTTCGAAGTCCATGTAAAGGATTACAGTTACGAAACAAACGAGATAACAATAGAAATTCTAAATATAGAATCTTCAGACATAGAAGCCTTAACAGTAGAAATCCCAAAACAAGAAAGAATCGACGTAAAAGGTTCCAATAGAATTTTAGTAGGAGATTTAGATTCAAACGAATATACAACAGCAGACTTCGAGGCAACAATCGACGACGGAGAATTCAAGATAAACCTAATATATTCAGACGCAATAAATGAAAGGAGAACCCTAGAAAAAACAATCTCTTTCGATTCATCATATTTCAAGGGAAGAAAAGCCGACCAATCAACAACAAGCACAGGAACGTATATCTTTTATTTAGCAATAGTAGCAATAGGAATTTATTTCATTTATAGAAAAATCAATAAAAAAAAGAAAGCCCACCATCACAAACAATAATTCCAAAATAATATTTTCCGTTTATGCATAACAGTAAATTACATAGTCTTTTCACTCATATCGTAACGCATCCACAATATTAATTCTCGAAGCCTTCCACGCCGGAATCGCCCCACTAAGCGCTCCCGTAATAACCGCAAAAGAAATCAACCCAACAAAAAGATAATAAGGAAAAACCGGTGCCAAAAACCCCCATCCCAAATTATCCAAAACCATTCCACCAAAAGCAGCCAACCCCCAACCTAACAAAACACCAACACCCCCCGCCACTAATCCCAGGAACGCCGACTCAAAAAGAAAAATCCCAAACACTTCAGAATTCTTTCCACCTATCGACTTGATAACCCCAATCTCCTTCGTCCTCTCAATCACCGAAGTAATCATCGTATTCGCAGTATTCACCGCCGACACAACAACCGAAATCAAAGCAATCAAAATCACGAACCCAACAATAATATTCATCGCCCCGGCATAGCTCTCAACCATAGCGGCGAAACCCTGAACAGTAAAATCTTCCTTCCCCTCCTCCAAATCACGAGACTTCCGAAGATTCCTCTCGATATTAGAAACAATCCAGTCAACGTTGTCAGGGTCAACCCGAGCGACAATCCACCCATAACTATTTTCACTCTCGTTATATATCTCATCAACAGCCTCATCAACAACATATATACTCGAATCATCAGGAGGGCTCCCAATAGAATCAAAAAAACCAACAACCCTCAGTTTCCTATCCTGGACCTCGATATTATCACCAAGAGAAACCGTCTTCGAAAAAACCCTATCCTTAATCAAATAACCATAACCAAGAACAACGTTCCCCGTATCGCTACTCTCAAGCTCCCGGCCCGTATGGATATCAACATCAGCAAGGTCTAAAACAATAGGCACCTTAGGGTCATACCCCATTAGATAAACATACCTCATTTCATTCTTAAATTCGACCTGAGCAACTTTCATATACACCCCCGTAGCTTCCTCAACTCCCGCCGATCTCTCAATTGCCCGAACGTCACTATCTTCCAATCTAAACGTATCATCAAGCCCCGGCACACCCATACCACCTTTCGCCTGCACCATAATCTTATCCGCCGAACCGCCCTCAATCAACCCATTAATATATCCATACAAACCAAGTCCAAAACTAATAAAAACAAAAATCGTAGCGATACCTAAAAAAATCGACAAAATAGTTAAGAAACTTCGCGACTTTCTATGCGCAATATTCCTCAATGAATATCTAATGCTTTCAATGCCTATCATAATAAAATCCCTCCAATAGAAAGATTTAAATTATCCAATTTCCTTACAAACACGTACCGGCTGCTAGGGCGTTCGTTTGGTAGGCTTCGGCTGAATCCAGAGGGGCAAACTAGGGTTGCAATACTCCCCGTAGTCTTCTTCGGTACTCTTTTTATTTTAACCATTTTTCAAAATCCGTCAATTTAATATCAATACATAAGTCAGAGAATCCCTTTTTATTTTTTCTTATTAAGAAAGCATTTTTATGGGCAAGAGAATTCGCAGGCAGTTTCTCAAAACAGATATTATCACTAGTAATCAAATTTAAATTATTTCCTAGAAAATATAATAATGACTCTCTAATGTAGCTTGATCTACCATCAAAATCGTTACAAATTTTTAACTGTAATTCTTCATCGATTTTTATATCTTTAAACAAATGATATATAATCACACAATATAATCTCACTTTAAAATTAGATTTACCTTTTTTAGATTTGGAATATCTATAAAATCCCTGCCCGTATCTAGAACTTAAATCCTGGACCAATTTATTAGAAAATTTAAAACCTCTTATTGTATCATTCTTATCTGCAATACAAATAACATAGTTCTTACTTAGTAAATCCTCGCCAGAAACATCCACTTCAAAAATCCTCATTTACCACCTCTAAATACAAAACACTCTCAGCGCCTATCATAATATTTTCTCCATCACAATCCCGTTTCTATTTATCTTATAACCCAACTTCTTGTAGAAATCAACAGAATCAGAGTCCCTATGCGTTCCAAAAATAATTTTCTTAATTTCTTTCTTTTTAGAAAATTCATCTAGAAAATTCATCAACAATCGCCCAATATTTTTTCTTTGAGAATTTTTCCTAACAGCCAAATCCTGAACAATCAAGACATTTCCTTCCCACCATTTCTCAATTTGAAAAACAATAACGCCTTCAATAGAGTCAGAATAGGCGATATATATTTCAGCATTCTTATAGTAAAATTCCAAACTTTCAATAACGTCTTCAATAGGACACTCCTCATTAAACGGAGACTTTGAGAAAACTTCTAACATTAACTCGCTAGTTTTTCTCAGTTCATTCCTCTTTATTTTTCTTATTCTCATCCCCTAAGCGCCTCCACAGGATTTTGTTTAGCTGCATTCATTGCCGGAACAATTCCAGCAACCGCTCCAATAAAAAAGCTCCCGACCAAAGCCCCACCAATCAAAACATAATCAAAACTTATAGGAATCTCAGAACCAATAAAATTATTAATCCCCGCAACTCCAGCCACTCCAATCAACACTCCAAAAACAACCCCAGCAAAACCACCAGCCAAACCAAGCAAACCCGACTCAATCAAAAACTGCAAAAAAATCTGAGAGTTCTTCGCCCCAATCGCCTTCATTATCCCAATCTCCTTTCGTCTCTCCAAAACAGAAGTCGTCATCGTATTAACAATCCCCACAGCCCCAACCAAAATAGACAGCGAGGCAATAATCACAATAAAAGCCTGAACCCCACCAAGTACACTATTCACCGTATCAAGCATCGCATCCGGCGTCGACACCGAAAAATCCTCCTTCCCAACATCAACATCCCGTCGCCTCCGCATCAATTTCTCAATATCCTCCTTTGCCCGCTCCATCAAATCCTTACTCTTAACTTTCACCGCAATCAAATCAACATCATCCCCATAATCAAACAACCTAATCACATCATCATCATTCATCAAAACTATACTATCAAAAAGAAAACTCCCCTTCTTCTTCAAAATCCCAACCACCTCAAACTTTTCATCCTGAATCAAAACAGTTTTGCCAGGAACAATAACCTTTCCAAATTTATCATCATCTTTATAAAAATCCCAACCCAAAACAACCTTTCCCGTATCATCATCCTTCAACATTCTGCCAACTGTAGATTCGACTTCCATAACTTCATGAGCAAGCTTTCTCTTATCTCCGTCGGGCATAGAACCCACCATCCCAAACCCAACAACATCATTATACTCAATCTTCCCAGTAGCAATAATTCGTGGAATTGCCAAATCAACACTAGACAACCTTTCTATAGCATCGTTATCATCCCGAGTTAATTTATTCGTAACCCCTGCCCCCGGAGCCCCCGAACCACTAACCCCCCCCGCCTGAACAGTTATAACCTCAGTACTACTAATTCCAAACTGTGCCGCAACCGCCATCTGTAAACCATTTCCAAGACTAATCAAAGAAACAACCGCCATCACCCCAATAAAAATTCCAAGCAACGTTAACCAAGAACGAATCCCACGATGCCTCAAATTACCAAAAGCCAGATTAAAATAATCCAAAAACATTATTTCCCCCTCTTCGCCGTTTTCGTAATCGTCCTCTTAAAAAGATTCTTCCCACCTTTCGTCACCTTATCAAGTTCCCCATCCAACAACCAATAAACAACATCAGCATGCGCCTTCGCCAATTCCGGATCGTGCGTCACCATAATAATAGTCTTCCCCTCTTTGTTCAACTTCTCCAAAAATTCCATAACAATCGCACCAGTCTTTGTATCCAAATTCCCCGTCGGCTCATCCGCCAAAATAACTTCAGGATCATTCGCCAAACTTCTAGCAATCGCAACCCTCTGCCTCTGCCCCCCAGACAACTCTCCTGGATAATGATTCATCCTATCAGTCAACTCGACCAATTTCAATAACTCCTCAGCCTTCTCTGATCTCTCATCAACATCGTCACCCTGAAACATCATCGGCAACATCACATTCTCCTTAGCTGTCAAGTTAGGAATCAGGTTAAATGATTGAAAAATAAAACCTATTTTCTGCCCCCGTATCTGTGCCAAATCGGATTCATGCAACGTCGAGATATCATGCTCATCTAGATAAATCGTCCCATGCGTCGGCGTATCCAAACTCCCAACCAAATTCATAGCGGTGCTTTTCCCAGAACCCGACGGTCCCATAATTGCAACAAACTCACCCGCATAAACTTTAAAATTAACTTTGTTCAAAGCCTTAACAACAGAATCCCCCATCTCATAAAACTTCGCCACATCCCGCAACCTAATCAGCTCTTTTCTCTTCACCTTTTTCATAGCCAATAAAACAAAATCCCCTATATAAAATTACTCATCGTAAGTTTTAAATAGCCAAATTTCGCTACTCAAATATGATAATACCAATTAGGTGTTTCTCTTGCGGGAAACCAATTGCACATTTGTACCCAAAATTCAAGAAATTAGTTGAAGAAGGGAAATCTCAAAAAGAAGCCCTAGATGAATTGGGCACAAAGCGATACTGCTGCCGAGCACAAATCCTAGGACAATCAGACACCCTGGAATTAGTCAACAAGTTCAAAAAGTTCTAAATAAAATCAATAGTCATATTATCTTCCTCAACAGCCTTTTCAAAAATCTGATTATGCGGTTGGTAAGTACACCTCGGACAACTCTTAGGTTTTATCTCATCGAACTTTTTCCAGTGCTCTTCAGATCCCCAAAAATCAGAAACTTCAGAAGTAGAATTCAAATTTCTAAGAGTCAAATTTTCGTCACCTCTTCGGTCGCAACACATTCCAAAATCAAATTTTTGATTATTAGAAGTAGGAGGCATAAACACTCCAGTCATGAAAACAGCATGACAGGAATTAAATTCATTTGACTTTCTAAGATCCCCATCAAATTTATGAGTAATCCCAAAAACCTTAAAGGTCTCATTTTCTAATTCTCTCGCTAGATTTATCTGATCCTTAAATTCCTCAATATCCCCGACACTAAACACACTCACATCATCACTACCAACCTTATCCCAAGATGCCCCAAATGGTCTCACGTGAAAATTACGGCATCCAATCTCCTTGGCAATCTTAGCTGCAGCATAAACCTCCTTGACGTTCTTCGGATGAAGCAAAAACTTATAACTCACCCCATAACCCTGTCCCTTCTTGCCGAGAGTGCCACCAAGATGAGTCATTTTTTTAATCCCTTCAATAGTCTTATCAAAATCTCCAGCCCTCGCTTTTTTTAATTTCTCCAAAGTCTCCTGACTCGCACAATCCATACTCACACCAATCCACGTACAATCGCTCAAATAATCAATATGCCTATCAATATACAGCCCGTTAGTAACAATACCAACCTGAATCCCATTTTTTGTCAACCTCTCAACAAACTTCCCAAGATAAGGATGCATTAAAGGTTCCCCTCCTCCAGCAACACAAACAGCACCAACGCCCCATTCCGACAAATAATCTGCAATATCATCGAGGGTATCATTGTCAATTTTCCCAATATTATGATTAAGAATATATTCAGCATTACACCAAACGCACCCATAATTACAAACATTAATAGGATCCACAGTCACAAGAGTTGGAGCAGGAATATCACCACCCCGAACAATCCCCCTCCACTTCGGCGCTTGCGCAAACAACTTATTCGAATTAAAAGGATTATATTTATCAGACCACTCTTTCACATCCGTCATAAAATTTCTTATCACAAAGACTATATAAATAATATGGTAATTAACAGTAGATTGAATCTTTCTTAAAAATCCGATTACGATTTTATCATTATGAATTACAAATTAAAGACTTTCTAAAATATTTATAAACCTAATCCTTATTTCATTCTAAAAGTCTTAAGGTTTTTTGTTAAAATATAACAGCTCAAGCTATAAGCAACCATAGCTGATGAATCTTACTATGTCAGTTTCTTTTTTATACAATCGGCAATGTCTTCTTTAAAGAGTTCCACTTCATATTCTGGTCTCCAATAAAATCTAATATCTTGTGCACTTTTCTTCAAGAAACGAACTATTGATTTACATTTCTTCAATAGCGTCTTTCTTGGCTGTTGTTTCTTATTACCCTTCCTTAAAATAAAGTTATACAAAACCCAAAAGTCTTGCATCAAAAAAGATAGTAGTCCCAGGAATGTTCTTGTGTTAAATTTTACTGAAGTTGTCCATGCATAAAAATTTCCTGAAACTCTGTAGCCTGTTTCTATTCCCCATCTTTTTCTGTAGATGTATATTATTGTCGACAAAAGAGCCCTGTTATTACCTTTGATATTTGTCGTAAATAAATGATTTTTATTATTTCTATTATCGACAATTACACGAATTTCTTTTCGATATTCTTTCGATCTATTTTCATAATAAATATATGGCAAAACAACAAGTTTTCTCGTTGTCTTGCATACTCTTGCTATTTTCTTATTATCTATTAATGGCATTACATAATAGGCATGTTTATCGTCGATAAGTCGAGAAGTTTCAACTCCGTTGAATGCCCTATCTAGTAAAATTAATCCTATACTTACGTGTTTTCGAGCTTCTGTAATTAATCTTTCGATTAGAGTCTTTTTTAATTTTTGTTTTGTTACCGGAATTGTTGCCAAATTAAATCTAATTCCTTCTTCGCAAATGCAAATTGTTATGTAACTATATGCAAAGTTTGTTCCTAACTTTCGTTTAGTACCCACAGTACCAAACGTATCTTTTTTACCATAAAATGGTTTATCATGGAAATCAATACTTACAACAACTCTTCTTTTGAAAAATCCATATCTTCTTGCAATCTTAAATAAAATGGTCCTTATTTTTATTGCTATTAACTCCACAGTATTTGATTCAATTTTTGAAAGATATTCCAAAATCGTCCTATTCGATTTAACTATGAAGTTTTTCTTTTTTAATTTTTTGATGCTCATTGTTACAGTAGATTCTGTAACAGAAGCAAAAACGACTGGCAAAAGAATATTCGCATTTAATTTCGGATATTCTTTTTTGATTACTGTTGTGATTAAATTAAGTGTCGAATCTTCAAAAGATTTCGTTTTAGAAGTTTTTATAAATCTATTAACATATATTTTTATCATAATTACACCTCCTTTCAGTTCGTAAACTAAATTGGAGGTGTAGTTTCTTATAATTTATGTTATAAATATCGAGTTACTTCAATCTACTG
>JAHIEP010000136.1 GCA_018901375.1 Nanobdellota archaeon | reverse complement strand
TTGGTGAAAAAAGTGGAGAAATATCTGGATAAAATTACTGCGCCGATTCAAGTAGCGGTGATGGGTTGCGCGGTGAATGGGCCGGGGGAGGCGAGGGAGGCGGATGTGGGGATAGCCGGGGGGAAGAAGGCCGGGGTGTTGTTCAGCAAAGGGAAGATTGTGAAGATTGTGAAAGAAGAAGAGATGTTTGAAGAACTGGTGAAGTATATAGAGATAATTAGGGTTAATCCCCATCAAGTGTTGGTAAAATAGTCTCCGTATACCAAATTAGCTTCCTAATACTAAAAATGATCAAATGGCATAATTCTGTTGTTGATCATATTTAACAACTCTTGCAGAGACTGTTCTGTTTTTAAAACAATATCTTGAGGATAATTAAATTTTTGTCTATGTTTCTCAAACTCTTCACGATCAAGAATCTGGGGTGATTCAGGAGGAACCCACAAAACATCAAGGTCTAAATCAATAAATGTCAATTTTGAGCCTTCAATTTTAGGGGGGCAGGCAATGTTGCAATACCATCTAGAAAATTCTCCACCTTCATTATAAAAAGCAAAAGCATTGAACCATTTATCTATCCAATAGTATTGTCTAATACGATTTGGAAATTCCCCTGGTTTGCCTTTATTGACGAACTTGAAAGGAATTTGTGAATCTAAAACAATTAAGGCATCGCTTCTCGTTGACAGAGGTGAGGACCAACTTGTTTTAACACTTCCGTCATAATAGATAGAAGAAACATCGAATGCTTTTAGTATAGATTCTTTATCCTCTTTATTTCCATGCAGGCCCATATTTAGGTGTTTCGAGATGCATTCCTAATGTTTTAGCGATATTTGACCGTCCCGTTTTTTCATATTTGTCAAACCAAATAGTGACAATTTCAGTTCCGAGCATTCCCAATATAGTCGCTATAAATGGAAGATAATTAGAGATTATAAGAGAGAATACTAATGGTCCTGCGTAATATCGTAACCGTAAGCGCAAAAAGGATTTTAATGATGGGTTATTTATCTCATAATGATCTTTCAAATAGGTATTGATATATCCGGATATTGTTAGCCATAAAAATAACCAAAATGTATAATACCAACTAAAATTTGGGTTATACTTTGCTACCCATAAAGTTGTTAAGGATATAATTACGCCTGCAATTGCATGATTAGGATAGTCAAGTTTTATTCTAATAAACCAATAAAGTACAGTCGTGATATATACGGTTGCCAAATTAGGATCAATATAGACCAGATAGGCCCCCATACTACCCCAGATAAGACCCAAGAAAGTGTCAATATGCTTAAACCATTTAAGCCCATGTTCATTTAGCAAGTCTGCCGTTTTACTAATGAAACCTAATAAAAACGCAAAACTAAGGATTAGTAATAATTGCATATTGACTCCTTTGGAAATTTATTAATGAAATATCCTTCATTATTTAGTTGATTCGGTAATGAAAATAAATCAAATAAGATGATGTCCTTGCTTTCTGGAACGATATGACTTTTTAGAACATATTTTCCGTAATCAAGATAAAAATCATGCATTGCTTGTGCATTTAACTTAATTGGTCCGATTTGGTTATATCCACCATAATGGTAAATCGTGTAGAATGGTATAACTCCAATATCCAATAATGACTTAAGTCCTTTGATGTTTATTTTGTATTCTTTTTCCGGATTAAACACTTTTTCCTTGTTTCCTAAAGTATTTTTATCCAAAGATTGAATTCCGTAAATTACATTTGAAAGAACACATCCTTGATCAAATATAGTTGTTGCATATTCAAGCGCTTCTAACATTTTTCTTTGCCCATATTCATGTTTGCCGGGGCATATATATTCAAATAGTTTAGGATCCCAAACCTCCAAGTTACAACAAATACTGTCTACACCAGCCTCATGCAGTTTCTTAAATAAATCAAGAGTGAGTGGGGGCATTAATGCTGCGTGAAATTTGAGTTTAAATTTCTTTTTTAAGGGGAGAAGTGATTTAAACAATTTAATATACATACGAACAGATTCGTCGTATGTATCAAGACTGTTTTTCGTAGGTAAATTTCCAGATGTAGCAATAATATATTTTATTGTTTTATCCTGCCCTAAAGCCTTTTCTGAAGCTAACTTAACTAAATTTAGTTCTTTCTTTGCGGTAGGGAAGTTCCTATACTCCTGATAAGAAGGTAATATTTCACAGTATTTACACTGCTTGTTATATCCAAAATAGGAACAATAATTGCTGATGACAAGACCAAGTACATTTGAACCGATTTTACTAGTAATGTTTTTTACTGTAATTCCTGGTTTAATTACAATAGTATCAAACTTATCATCTGGCGGCAAATCAACTACATACTCGGGTGAATTCTTATTATTGTTCTGTAAGATTATTTTTCCAGAGGCATACTGAAGTCTCCAAGGAGATTGAAGATTGCCCCGAACTTCAACTACTATTGATCGAGAAATCTCATTGGGATGTCTAAAAAGAATAATTTCTTGTGGGAGAGTAAAGTGACTTTGAAAATCTTTAGTTTCATGTTTATATAAATGAACTATTTTCTTTTTGTAATTAGGGACATTTTTAATACTTTCCGAAACTACTATTCCTTCGGCTAGCAATTGAGCCTTAATTTTTGTGGCTTCCTTGATAGATGATATATAATGTCGCATATGAAAGGCATTTTATAGACGATTTTGTATGATGTCAATAAACATCAAAATATATTAAATCTTATGGCAAAAATTTTGTTGAGTGGCGCTCCTTGTTCAGGAAAAACCACTTTGTTTGAATCTATCCCTCCTCATAAATCAATAATTTTTATCCCTGAAGTGGCCAGGTGTATTTTGAGTGAGAAACCAGAATTGAAACCTCAGCCTAACTTTCAAGACTACTTATTAAGTGAACAACTTCGATTAGAACAACTAGTCGAGCAATCTCAAAGTTCACTAATTATTTGTGATAGAGGTTACCTTGATGTAATTGCCTATTCCAGATTCTTTGGACATCCTATTGATAACGAATTAATATTTAAATTTTTACCATATGATATGATCTTTCAAACTTCAACAGAGGGGGTAATGCCTGTCGGTGAATATTCGACAGAATCGGGACTCCAAGAAAGACAAAAATTAGATGAAATTTTCCATTCGCTTTTCGGGGAAATAGGCATACCAACTATAGAATTAAAAGGACCACCCGAGACAAGATTACATTCCTTCTTGAGCTCTATTAGTAATAGATTCAACATTGAGGGCGTTAATCCAATTATTGAAAGAAGGGGTTTCATTAGAGGAAGAGAATTGGAAGGCTAAATACAATTTAGTTATTATGCACTTATATGACTTCATTTGTATATTTTGATTTAGGAGGCGTTACGATACAGGACTTCTCTGGAAATGAAAAAGGAAACCAACTGAAAATCGATTTGGGATTGAAAGGTTCTCAAATAAAATTATTTGACCAAATATATCAACAGTATGCAGAAAAGTACAACTTTAGCATCGATTACGATATTGATAACCTGATTCCTGTTTTGGAAAAAACATTAGATATAACATTCCCAAAAAACTATTCTTTGCTCGTTGATATCGTCAATCGGCTTGAATCTAATCCGTCCATTTGGCCTGTTATAGAAAAAGTTGCGAAAAATTCCCACATTGGACTGCTTACCAACATGTTTCCTCGAATGCTTGATTTAATAAAGAAGCGAAATATTATTCCTCCCGTATCGTGGGATGTTATTGTTGATTCCAGTGTGGTAGGTCTTCAGAAGCCTGATCCCAACATATTTGTGTTAGCTACAAAATTGGCGAGCGTATCGACAAATGAAATTTTATTCATCGACAACAGCGAAGAGCATATAGCGTCCGCTCATGATTTTGGCTGGAAAACATTTCTTTATGATTCTACTAACTTAAAAGAATCAAGCGTTAAGTTATCTCAACTGTTTTGATTATGGGGCAAAGTTTTGACTCGACTCGGCATACATTCTTAAAATTTTACCAGCGCAACTGCGTCACTCTATTTTCCTAGATTCTGCGTTTGGGTTTGGTACCAGGAAATGGCTTTGTCCAGTTCTTTAGGGGTGAAGTCAGGGAAGAGGGTGTTAATAAAGTAAAGCTGGGTATAGGCGATTTGCCAGAGCATAAAGCCGGAGAGGCGGGTGTTGTTTTTAGCGGTGCGGATAAGCAGGTCAGGGTCGGGGAGGTTGTGAGTGTCGAGAAGTTGGGAGAATTCAGCTTCAGAAAGATGACAAGGTCCAACCTTGTCAGTAACCTTGTCAGTAAACAAGGATGGACCTTTTTCAAGAATTTTATTCACTGCCCGAAGGATTTCGTCGCGGCCGCCGTAGTTGAAGGCAATGGTAAGGGTAATTTTATGGTTGGTTTTGGATTTATCTTTCCAGTTGTTAAAAAACTTTTGCACATCCCGGGGAAGCTTAGTTAAATCGCCAATGGTGTTTAAGCGGACACCTTTTTTAATATATTTATCAGTGGCTTTGGGGATAAGTTGGCGGAAAAGATTAAAATATTTGGTTACCCAAGCTTGGCCCCGGTGCCAATTTTCAGTGGAGAAAAACCAGAGGGTTAAATAGGGAATGTTAAGTTTAAGACAATGGTCAACCAGGTTTTCAGTGGTAGTTTCAACCGCGTATTTATGGCCGGAAAATTCCGGCAAGTGTTTGGTTTTGGCCCAGCGGCGGTTGCCATCACAAATTATGGCAATGTGCTGAGGAAGCTTCATAGCACGGTAATGCCAAAGGTGATTTGCAGAAGTTCAATGATCCAGTAGGCGGCAAAGATGATTAAAAACCCAATTAAGGCGCTGGTGATCATACCGGTGCCTTTTTTGATTTTTTCCGGGTTGCCGGCCGAGACAAAGATGGTAAAACCGCCAAAGACGAGTATAAACAAAAGAATGATGCCGGCAAGGATAAAGATAATAGGGATGAGGGAGTTAATAATAGTAGCCGGGGTAATAGGTCCACCGGTGATAGGGTCTGTAATGAATTTCCAGGTGCCGGAGAAAATATTTGTATCTCCTTCTGTAATGGTTTCACTA
>JAHIEP010000014.1 GCA_018901375.1 Nanobdellota archaeon | reverse complement strand
CTCAAGTATACCTTTCATTTTAGAATTCTTAAAAACCGCATTAACCTCCTCCACCGAAACTTTCCGTCCCAAGACACAAACCAAATCAACAATACTCCCACAAGCAACCGGCGCCCGAATCGCCATCCCATCCAACTTCCCCCTCATCTCAGGAATCACAACACCAACAGCCTTCGAAGCACCCGAAGAAGTAGGGATCAAATTAATCGCCCCAGCCCTCGACCTTCGCATCTTCTTATGTGAAGTGTCCAAAATATTCTGGTCATTAGTATAAGCATGCACCGTCGTCAAAAACCCCTTGCTAATCCCAAACTTATCATTCAAAATCTTAACAATCGGCGCCACACAATTCGTCGTACAAGAAGCCAAAGAAATTATCTCATCACTTTTCTTCAAAACCTTATCATTAACTCCCATAACAATCATAGCATCTGCATCATCCATCGGAGCCGAAACCAAAACCTTCCTAGCCCCAGCCTTCAAATGTTTAGCCGCCCCATCTCTATCACGAAAAACCCCAGTCGACTCAATCACAACATCAACCCCTAACTTCCCCCACGGCAAATTCTCTGGCTCCCTCTCATTAAAAACAAGTATCTTTTTATTTCCCACCTTCAAATAATTCCCACCTAACCCCTTACCCCTAACACCTAACACCTGCGCGCCGAGCGCGCCATAAACCGAATCATACTTCAACAAATAAGCCAACTCCTCGACACCAGCCATATCATTAACAGCGACGACATTAACACCTTTCTCCAAAGCCCGCCTAAAAAAAACCCGACCTATCCGACCAAAACCATTTATCGCCACTCTCATTTTATCACCTAAAACAAATAACAATCTAATTTAATAAACCTTCCCCTTCGTAGCTCCACATCCCACAATTAAAAAATCCTCTCACTAAAACTCACATCCTCTGCCCAAGTCCCCAGCGAAGCTGAGCCATCCGTCGGCAAAGCCGATGAGCCATCCATCCGCAGATGAATCACCCCTGCCCCTTCCTGTAACAATCAACATCAATCGCCAACTTCGCCCTCGCCTCTCCGGTCATCATCTTAAAAGCCGCATGGTCAGAACTCCAAACACGCTTACTCAAATCATCACTCCTCATCGCATCAAACTGACTCTTCGTCTCATTAAAATAATCACCATAAATATGCAACGAATCACTAATATCAGTATAACTCCCAACGCTAACCGGCTTCCCAATTCTATCTTCCAATCTCCCTGCAATGTTTCTCTGCCAATCCGTAATCGCAAACGTATTCATAAACCACGCCTTCGCCAAATCCCGACTTCTCCAATGACTATTCAAATTCAAATTGTATCCCCCCTCACCGTCGTCAAGCGGTCTAAACCACAGCCTCTGCAAACATGGCCGATTGCTCTCAAGTCCAGGGTCAGCCGTCGGCATCCAAGTCGTCGCCTGCGCCCCCTTACTCGTAATATCCCGCGCCAAATCATTAACGACCGCCTCAATCTGGTCAACTCCTCTCAGCAACAACGTCCCCCTATCCTCCCTCATTAAATTAACACTAGGATTATAGTCAGTCAGCCTCTCATTATAAGTATACGTCCACTTACCCGCCTGAGGATCTATCCAATGATTATGAATACCGTCGACAACTTCCTGCCTATAAACTTCCAACTCCTCAGGTCCTCCCGGAAATCCAGGCAAAGAAATCCTCGGCTCATTAAACGGATTAGCAACCTTTATCATAAACGTCCCCTCCTTGCTCTTCGGCGTATCGTCCTTACGATCATAATGCGTCCCAACTCTCGCACCATGGTCCCAACACGCAAGCATCGCAAGCTCCCACGCAGCAGGAATATTATCCGCACAAACAAGAACCGAAGGATTAACTCCCTGCTCCGACTTATCCAAAAAATAAGAACCTCTATTGTCTCCGTAAGTTATACAATTCCCAAATTTTCTTTTTCTTCCTCTCATTCCCCAAAAACCCCACCCGACTTTAAATAGATTATTATACTCGACCACCTAATTCCATTTAAAAAATAAAAAGAGAAAATTAAATGGACAATAAACTAAAACACTTATTAGAACAAGAATACGACGCTGTCTTAACAAAAAAAATTAGAGAAGCCAGCGACCCAGTAAATAAATTATATCCAGACATAAAACAATTACAAAATTCTATAAGAGAAATAGGATTTCAAGAAGAAATTATCATAACATTACAATACAAACATAATTATTACGAAGCAACAATTTACACAAAAAAAGACTAACCCCATAAATCTTTTAAACTCCCCAGATATAAAATTACATGCGTGGTTAGTTAAGTGGTATAATATGACCTTGCCAAGGTTGTGTCCGGGGTTCGACTCCCCGACCGCGCATCTGACTTAAATAAAAAAATTCGCGTCAATTTTCAAAATTCGCGTTTATTCGCGTCCCAATTAACATATTCAATAAGTTGCTTCATCTCAATCATACCCCGCCATATTCCCAAGCTTCCCACTTTTCCCAGTAGTCTTCCTCGCAGCGATAACATCATCAATCCTCAAAATCATAATCGCAACTTCAGTCGCACTCGATATCGCCTGCGTCTTAATCTTCAACGGCTCAATCACCCCATTAACCAAATTATCCTCAATCCCGCCACTAAACAAATTCAACCCAACATCCTGCCCTCCAGCATCATGCGCCGCTCGCAACTCCGTCAAAACATCAATCGGGTCCATCCCCGCATTCTCAGCCAACGTCGTCGGTATAAATTCCAAAGCCGAAGCAAACTCCTCAACCGCCAGTCTCTCTCGCCCATTCAATGTCTGCGCAAACTTCCGAAGCCGACGAGACAACTCAATTTCAACAGCACCCCCACCAGCAACAACCTTAGAATCTTTCAAAGCCGCGGCAACGTCACCCAAAGCATCCTTCATCGCCCGCTCAACCTCATCGACAACATGCTCAGTTCCACCCCTAATCAAAATCGTCAAAGCCTTCGGATTTTTACACCCCATAACATAAGTCATCCCCTCCTCGCCATCCCGCCTCTCCTCAACATAATTAGCATAACCCAAATCGTCCGCACAAATCTCCGACAACTTCGAAACAATTTTCCCCCCAGTCGCCTTCGCCAAATTCT
>JAHIEP010000135.1 GCA_018901375.1 Nanobdellota archaeon | reverse complement strand
GTTTATTGGAATAGAAATGTATTTAAAGAATTAATTGTTTGGTTTGTTAAGATGGTGATGATTAATATTGGGCGGAAGGAGTTGGTTGTTTTTGTTGGGGTTTTGGTTTTGGTTTTGGGTGTTGGGTTTGGGGTTGCTTATGGTGGGAATCAGCCGAGCGTTGTGGGGCATAGTGCTGGGGAGATTGAGGGTGGTGCTGGTGAGGAAGTTAGAGTTTGGCAGAATATGGGACCATCTATCTATCAAGACAGTAGAGATCATTCAACTTCTTGTGACTCTGGATATTTAATGAGTGGTGTTAGGGTTTATGTTAGTGTTGCTGTGGATGGATTTATGACTGCCCAATGTATCGAAAGTAGTTTTTTGCTTTCTGGTTCTACTATCAAGGGTCCTTTGGGAAATTTGGATAATCAATTTCAGAGTCTTAATTGTGATAATAATCAGGTAATTCGTTCAATAACGTTTTATTCCGGGTCAATGTTTGATTATAATCTTCGGTTGAACTGTGGAAGTTTGGTGGGTGCTTCTTTGGATAATTCCAATACTCTTTGGGCACTTAACTTGTATGGTGGTGCTAATAATGATATGTATTCTTCTGAGGTTAATGTTGTGTATGATAATAAGCCGTTGTTTGTGGAATGCCCACAGGGTTATGTTGCGACAGGAATAAAGGCGTACGCTTCAAGTTATATTGAAAACTTTGATTTCTTATGTAAGAAGATAATTTGATTTTATAATCCCAATTTTTCAATCATTTTTTCTTTGTTAAAGATTTCCAAGTCTTTGTATTCTTAACCGGTGCCGAGGAAGGGGATTGGTTAGATTATCCGTGAAAATGTGAAATTCTTCGGAATTTGCCAAATTTTCCGCTCCTTTGGTAATGCCACGAGGGGGTGAGCTAGATATTAGATATTAGAAAATAGAGATTAGATGTTTTGGCTACTTTTGCTATCCGTGAAAATGTGAAATTCTTCGGAATTTGCCAAATTTTCCGCTCCTTTGGTAATGCCACGAGGGTTCATGAGTTGGTTAGATAAAGGGAATGGTTAATTAGAAAAACAATTATAGTCCTAATCTTTCAACCATCTTTTTCTTGTTGAAGATTTCTATGTCTTTGTATTCTTGACCGGTTTTTAAAATTTATTTTTTATAACTTCATTTTTCCTTTAAACTTCTTTGCCATTTTTTGCATCATCTTTGGATCAATATTTCCTTCGGCTAAGCCGGATTGCATGCCCATCATTTCTTTTAGCATTTTGTATTGTTTTAGGAGTTCTCTTATTTCTGTCGTCGTTGTTCCGGAACCTTTTGCTATTCGTGCAATTCTTGAGGTTTGTTTTTCTAGGACTTCGGGATTTTCGATTTCGTCTTCGGTCATCGAGGCTATTGCGTATTTCCAATGTTTCATTTTGGCTTCTTGTTTTACTAAAACTTCTTTTGGGACTTTTGCGGCGGACATTCCTGGAATCATTCCAAGCATTTTGTCTATGCTTCCTAGTTTGTTCATTTGTTCTAGTTGAGAGTAGAGGTCTAGGAGGGTGAATTTTCCTTCTTTCAATCTTTCTTCGATTCTTTTTGTTTGTTTTTCGTCGGTTGCTGATTTGACGTGTTCTAATAGGGCTTGGAGGTCGCCCATTCCTAAAAGTCTTTGGATGAAAGATTCTGGGTCGAAGGTTTCTATTTCGTGGATTTGTTCTCCGACGCCGATGAAGTAGACTGGGGCGGAAGTTTCTGCGCAGGCTGTTAGGGCTCCTCCGGCTTTACTCGTTCCGTCCATTCTTGTTATGATTACACCGTCGATGGAGAGTGCTTTTTGAAATTCGTTGGCCTGAGTTTTTGCGGTTTGTCCGATGTCTGCGGGCATGACTAGGATTCGGTAGTCTGGTTTTAGGGCTTTGTTAAGGGAGGAGATTTCTTTGATTAGCTCTTTATTTAGTCCGTCTCGTCCGGCGGTGTCGATTAGGATTAGGTCGTATTTTTTTAATTCGGTTTCGTATTGTTTGATTATTTTTAGGGGGTCTTTTTCTGTTTTGTTTACGAAGGCTGGGAGTTTGATTTTTGTTGCTAACTGTTCTAGTTGGTCCATTGCGGCTGGTCTTTGGGTGTCGAGTCCGAGGAGGGCGACTTTTCTTCCTCGCTTTGCGTAGTAGAATCCGAGTTTTGCGATGCTTGTCGTTTTTCCAGAGCCGTAGAGTCCGAGGAACATGATGCTTGATTTTTTTTGGAGTTTTAGTTCTTTTTTGCTTCCTCCTATAATGATTAGGATTTCGTCGTGGATTAGTTTTACTAGTTGTTCTTTTTTGTCGATTCCTTTTATTGTTTCGTCGTAGGCGAGTTTTTTTATTTTTTGGGAAAGGGCGAAGACTAGTTCGATGTTTACGTCGGCTTCGATTAGGGATTTTTGGATGTCTTTGATGATTCCATCTATGAGTTTCTTGTCTAGGAATATTGCGTTGGAAATTTTGTTTATTCCGGATTTTAGGGTTTGCCCTAGTTTGTCTAGCATAGTTTTATGAGATTATTTGGGATTAAGAAGTTTTTGGTTTGTTAGTGTCTGCTGTGTCTTGAGTGATTTGTTATGGGTTGATTTTTAATTTTTAATTTTGGAGTAAATGAGATTTTGGCGACGGTGTTTGTTGATTGTGTAATTTGTTATAATGAAGGAACACGGATGACACGGATGACACGGATTTTGTTTTAGTTTGTTAGTGAGAGATAGGATGTAGAAATGTATTTAAATGATTAATTGTTTAGTCTGTAAGATGGTGACGATTAATATTGGGCGGAGGGAATTGGTTGTTTTTGTTGGGGTTTTGGTTTTGTTTGTTGCTGGGGTGGTTTCCGCTTCTTCTATGATTGGTCATGAAGGAGATAAAATTTTGGTGGAATCTAATGGTTATTTTATGGCTTTATCCGAGGCTGTTAGTGGGGGGTATTTGGCGGGAGGTGTTCCTTCTGGTGATTTGACTACGGTTATTTTGGGGGCTAGTCATGATGCGGATAATATTTATGTTTCTGTGGATGGTGTTGAAAGTAGTTTGAGTGAGGCGATTGCTGGTGGTGGATTGTGTGGGTCGGTTGTTTCTTCTTATGGTTCTGATATCGTTTTTGGACATTCTGGGGATGAGGTTGATGTGAGTGTTGAGGGAGTTAGTAAGTCATTGCAGGATGCTATTAATGAGGGAGATTTTTGCAGGAGTGTAATTACGGATTGGGATTGTCGGCTTGATGGTTGGGATGCGACGCAAGGTATGTGGATTTCGTCTCATGATTTTAATAGAAATCCTCCTGTTTGGGTATGGTGGGGGGGTGCTACAGTATATACTGGTCAGGATACTTCGGTGACTTCTTTTGTTTATAATGGGGATAACTTTAAACGTGGGGTTGAGACTGCGAAAGGAACATATCAAGTCTGTAAGGAAACTTATGTATAATTTATAGCCCTAATTTTTCAATCATTTTTTCTTTGTTGAAGATTTCTAAGTCTTTGTATTCTTGACCGGTGCCGAGGAAGAGAATTGGTTTTTTTGTGACATAAGAGACTGATATTGCGGTTCCGCCTTTTTCGTCGACGTCGGCTTTTGATTTCTTTTTCATTCTAATTGAATAATTCTGTTTTAGAGAAATACTCGCGTACGCTTGTTACCCTCACATATATGATATATATTTGGTTGGGGCAGGCTAATGCCACGCATTCCTCTGTCTTGACTTATCCTAATTAGAATGAAAAATAAAGAAGATTTTTTATTTCTAGTTGGGTGAATGCTCCGTAGCTTGTTGTGATTGATTTGTTGTTCTAGCTTTGGAATAATCAATTTTTTATGAACGGACTTACATGGACTTGGGACGGACTTAAACGGACTTTTTTTAGTGGATGTTTTGTGGTTTGTTGTGATTGGGATTTTTATTAGTTTTTTTTGAGTTAGGTTGATTGCGAATATCGAAAGAATTAGGTAGGATAGTATAAAAGATGGAAGAAGATAAAATACTAGTTTTTTAGTAATTTTTTATATATATGAAAATTAAGATGGCGATTATTATTAGAAGGATTATTCTTGGGTCCAGTTGTGCTTTTTTTTTCATAAGTTGTTTAGTTCTTCTAACTTTTTAATTCTATTGTTTAGGTTCCATTTTTCATTAAAAAGTTTTATTTTAATATTGTTTTTCTCTATCTTTTGGTAGATGTCGAAAATTATTAGGAAGAGGGCTAGTGCAAAAATTAGTGTGATGAATATTGTTTTATTTTGGAAGCTTGTCGTCGCTGGGTTGTAGAATATTGCGAGAATGACTATGATAATTAATGAGATAATTTGTATCCATGTTTCTTGGTTCATAGCCCTAATTTTTCGATCATCTTTTCTTTGTTAAAGATTTCTAAGTCTTTGTATTCTTGACCGGTTCCCAGAAAAAGAATTGGTTTTTTTGTGATGTGGGAAACTGAAATTGCGGTTCCGCCTTTTTCGTCGACGTCGGCTTTGGAAAGAATTATTCCATCGATGTTTATTGATTCATTGAAAGCTTTTGCTTGTTGTGTTGCGTCGTTGCCGGTTATTGATTCTCCGAGGAAGATTTTCATATTGGGTTTTGTTACTCTGGATATTTTTTCGATTTCTTTCATTAGGGAGTCTTTGTTTTGCATTCGTCCGGCGGTGTCGATTAGGACGACGTCGATTTTGTTTTTTCTTGCGTAGGTTATTGCGTCGAAGGCGACTGATGCTGGGTCGGCTCCGTAGTCTTTTTTTATGATTGGGACTTTTAGTTTGTTGGCGTGTTCTTCAAGTTGTTGGATTGCTGCGGCTCTGAAGGTGTCGGCGGCGGCGAGGCAGACTTTGAGTTTGTTTTTTTGTAGGTAGTTTGCGACTTTTGCTATGGTTGTTGTTTTTCCGGAGCCATTGATTCCAGCGAAGAGGATTACGAAGGGACTTCGTCCGGTGGTCGGTGGTCGGTGGTCGGAGGTCGGTGGTCGGAGGTCGGTGGTCGGTGGTCGGTGGTCGGTGGTCGGTGATAAAAAAGACTTGATTTCTTCGATGAAGTTTTTGGGGTTGATTAGGATTGATGCGATTGCTTCTTTTAGCTCGATGGATAGGTCGATTTCTTTGAGGGCTTGACCGATTAGTTTTTTTTCTAAGGATTTTTTTATTGATTGGACAGCTTCGTAGGCGACGTTGTTTTGTAGGAGGATTAGTTCTAGCTCTTCGAACATTTCTTCAAATTTTTCTTCGGTTAGTTTTTTTGAGAAGCTGGAGAAGAAAGTTTTTTCTTTTACTGATTCTTTAACTATCTCTTCTATTTTTTCTTGGACTTCGTCTTTTGGATTTTCTTTTATTGTTGTTTTCTTTTTGAGGTTTTTCTTTTTTGGAGCTTTCGCTTTTTTTGGTTTCTTCGGTGTTTCAACTGGTTCTTTGTTTTTTGTTATCCAGTTTTTTAGTTTTTCTTTTAGTGAGCCGAACATAATTTAGGTGTTAGGTTTTAGATGTTAGATGTTAGTGTTGAGACGTTTTATAGGTTTTGGTGTTGAGTATAACAATTGTTTTAAAGTGGACGGGGGTTTGAAGGTTATGTTGACGTTTAGTGATATTTACGAGGCTATGAGGAAGGAAAAGTATAGTGAAAATTTGCAGATGTTGCCGAAGAAATTTTTGGTTGAGGTTTCGGATTATTTTAAGGAGAAGAGGGAGTTTTTGAATAAGGACGGTGATTTGTTTTCTGACGTTGTTATTAAGAATAAGAAAATGTTGGAGAATGCGATTTCGAGTTTTAGGGATTTGTTGAGGATTAGGAAGAAGAAGATTTTGAATTTGGCTTTTGTTGCGTCGCAGGTTGGGATTTCTAAGAAGGATTTTGAGAATTTGTTGGCGTTTGAGAAGGATTTGTTTGAGGAGTTGGTGAAGGCGTTGGAGAGGGCGGAGAAGGGTCAGGTTGCGGATATGTCGGGGACTGTCAGCGACGAGAGAAGGCATCAGTTGGTTCGGTTTTTGAAAGCTGTTCCGGAGTTTTTGGGAATGGATGGGGAAGATTGTGGGCCGTTTGAGAAAGGGGAAGTTGCTAATTTAGAGAGGGAGATAGTTGAAATTCTTGTTAAAGATTCTAAGGTTGAGATTATTGAGTGAATCTTCAACAAGAATTTCCAGTGTGTTAGTACGTTAGAGTTTTAGTGCGTTAGTGTTAGGATTTGGACAACTTCGTTGTCGATTTGTTTGGGTTGGCGGCTAATTGCATAAAGCTTAAAAATGGTTTCTCCAATAAAGCTATATGCCTGCGTAGCTCAGTGATAGAGCATCTGTCTTGTAAACAGAGGGTCGAGGGTTTGACTCCCTTCGCAGGCTTCGGGATATTGTTTGAGATGTTCGTATGCTAGTCGTTCTTCTTCTAAGCGTTCTATTGCTGGGAGGTAGACCATTTGTAGTTGCGTGAAGGATTGAGGGAGGTATTTATTTCCCCTTTGTATTTTTTTTATGCTTAACTCGTAGTTTTTGGTTAAAATTTCTAAGGTGTCGTCTATTATTTTAATATCTTTATTAATGTCTATATTGGTTCTGGATTTGGGTATTATTGTTTTCATGGTTTAGTTGGGGTTTTTAGAGATATAAATCTTTTCATGTAATTATTATTTTTATTAAACTAAAGACTTAAAAAGTAAAATTTCTCTCCATTGATATGCCAGCAAAAAATAAACCGAAGCGACTTGATAGGAACAGGGCTGTGAGGGTTGCTCGACGTAAAAAGAAGCAGAGAGAGCTTGTTAATGGGAAGTCTCGGAATAGGAAGCCGAGACCGAAACATAAGGGTGTTGTTGTCGAGGCTGTTAAGAAAGTTCTTTTGGGTAGGGTGACTTCGAGAGCAGAGAGTAAGATGGGTAAGGAATAATTTTAGTTATTTAATATAAGTGGTCGTCTTCGCATCTTTT
>JAHIEP010000134.1 GCA_018901375.1 Nanobdellota archaeon | reverse complement strand
GGTAGGGGGTAGGGGGTAGGGGGTAGGGGGTAGGTGTTTCATGGAGGGGGAAATGTTTTAAGGTTTAAATGGTTTAGGTTTTAGATGGTAGATGGTAGATGGTAGGGAAACAGGAGAAGGTTTGGGATGAGATTGCGTCGAAGTGGAATAAGTTTAGGGTTAGGACTTCTCCTTCGGTTGAAAAGTTTTTGGGGAGTAAGAAAGGTAAGATTTTGGATTTGGGTTGTGGTAGCGGTAGGAATTTTGTGAAGATGAATGATGTTGAATTTTATGGTGTGGATTTTTCTGGAGAGATGTTAAGGTTTGCGGAGAAACGAGCTAAGGCATTGGGTATTGAGGTGATTCTGAAAAAATCTAAGACTAATGAAATTCCTTTTGGAGATAATTTCTTCGACGCTGTTGTTTGTCATGCGACGCTTCATTGTATTAAGTCTTCTAAGGAAAGGAAGGAAACCTTGAAGGAAATTTATCGGACATTGAAACCAAATTGTGAGGCGTTTATTTCTTCATGGGGACCGAAATCTCCGAGGCTGAGGAATAAGGAAAAGGAATGCTATGTTCCTTGGACGGTTAAGGAAGAGACGAAGATTGAGAGATATACTTATGTTTTTGATTTGGATGAGTTGGTTGGGTTGTGTGAGGAAGTTGGTTTTGAGATTGTTAGTGACTGGGAAGAACGAAATGTTAATGTTATTGTTCGGAGGTCTTCCTGATTTTAATCATATCCATTAAACTTCCTTCGTCTTTTTTTTCTAGTTTTCCGGTATAGGCGTTGATTTTTATTCTGCTCATATCTAGTCCGTTTAGGCAGGTGACGTTCCAGTTTCCGTCGTGGAGGACTGCGATTAGTTTTGGGAATTTTTTCTTGGCTTTATCTTTTATGTATTCTGTTAAATTGTCTGAGTCTACTTTTAGATTTAGATCTTTGATTTCTTTTTGGTCTTTGATTTCTTCTTGATGATTTGTCAGCGAGGCGAAAGGCATGGAGAACGAGGAGATTTGGTTTTTATTTGGGAGGAAAAAGTTTAGGTCTATTTTATCGGCGTCGCCGAGGATGAACATTGCTGAGCAGAAGAAGGCTTCTGGATTTTCTAGCTTGAAATTTTTATAGGATTCTTTTTCCTTTAGGTCGGAGAGGAGTTCTGAGAGTTTCATTAGGTTGTGAGAATTGCTGGGTTTAAAGTCTTAACTGAATGCTTTGGCTATTGTAATTATTTCTATTATGGAGATGAATAGTAAAATGAAAAATGCGGAGGTGTATTTGTGTTTGATTTCTTCGATTTTTGTAGGCATTGTTTCTGCCGAATTTTTTGAGGTTAGGTCGATTTTTATTTCGGAGATGTCTGATGTGGCAATTGCTGATACTTGTGAGAAGAATACGAAACCTATTATTAATGTTATGATTGCCTGGAACATAAATATGATTTTTACCCAATTCATTTTATTTTGTTTTTAATTCTATCTCTTTTTTAATTTTTATTATGAATTCTTCTATACTCATTGTTGTTATTTCTTTTGAGTCTCTTGCTCGGATTGCGACTTTGCTTTCGGATTTTTCTTTTTCTCCGACGGTGAGAAGGTAAAATACTTTATCCATTATTGCATTCCTTGCTTTTTTGCCCATCGATTGTTTTGATTCGTCGAGTTCGGTTCGGATTCCTGCCTCTGTTAATTTTTGTTTTAATTCTCTGGCATAATCTTTTACTTCGTCGTTCATTGTCATTACTCTCGCTTGAATTGGACTTAGCCATAGCGGGAGGTTTCCTTGAGTTTTTTCTAATAAGTATGCGATAATTCTTTCGGTGGCTCCTGTTGAAGACCGATGGATTATCATTGGTTCTTTTTCTTTTCCGTCTTTGTCGAGGTATGTTAGTCCGAATTTTTGGGGCAGTGCGAAATCTATTTGGATTGTTATTAGAGTGTCTTCTTTGCCGTAAACGTCTTTGTATTGTAGGTCTAGTTTTGGTCCGTAAAATGCTGCTTCGTCGTCGGCTTCGGTGTATTCTATTTTTGCATTGTCTAGGATTTTTTTCATGGACTTCTGAGATGCTTCCCATGCTGGTGGGTTGTCTATGTATTTATTTTTATTATTTTTTGGGTCCCATTTGGAGAACCGGTACCAGACTTCTATGTTGAAAGTTTTTATTATGTAATTAATCAAGTCCATTACTTTTCCGAATTCTTCTTCTAATTGTTTGGGTGTGCAGATTACGTGTCCATCAGCGAGG
>JAHIEP010000133.1 GCA_018901375.1 Nanobdellota archaeon | reverse complement strand
TATATTCCGTGCTGTGTTTCAGATATTGTTTTGCCGTTGATGTTTATTAGGAAGCCGTGTCATGATTGCGGATATTGGCACTAGTTAGAAAATAGAAAATAGGGGATTGGGTGACTAGTTTGTCAGTTGAATTTAGTCGGAAGGTTTAAATATGTAATTACGTGTTTTTACGTATGGTAAGCGTTACTGTTTCGGTGTCGGATGTTATTCGTGAGACGATGAAGGCGCATCCTGAGGTTAATTGGTCTGGTCTTGTTAGGCGGGCGATTGTCGAGAGGGCTGAGAAGTTGATGATGAAGAAAAAGATTTTGGAAAGGTTGGACAGCGAGAAGGATTTTGATGATTGGGCGGTTGGTGTTGTGAGAGAGGGGCGACGGTGAAGGTTGTCGTCGATACGAATGTAATGTTTAGTTTTTTTAAGAGAGGGAGTTTCACTCGGGATTTGATTTTGAATTGTCCTTTTGGTTTGGTTTCTCCGAAGTTTGCTTTGGTTGAGTTGAGAAAATATTCTGGTTTGATTATGAAAAAGGCTGGGATTGGCGAGGATGAATTTGGTTTGACTTTGAAGGAGTTGAAGAGGGTTGTTGAGTTTGTTAACTTGCCGGTTTATTTTGATTGTGTTGCTGAAGTTGAAAGAATCTGTCCAGATAAAAAGGATGTTGATTTTTTGGCTTTGGCTTTTTTTGAGGGGAGTTTTTTGTGGAGTAATGATTCGGTTTTGAAATCTCAGGACAGAGTTAAGGTTTATTTGACTCGGGAAGTTGTTGGTATGTTTTTTGATTAGTAGTTTTTTTAAAGGAGTTCGATTTTTAGTTTCTTGTTAAAATGGTTGAGATAATTGTTAGAGTAACATTGTAAATGTTTCTCGGACTAATTAATTTCATATTTAAGATTAAAATGGTTGAAATAATTGTCAATGAAAGTTTTGAGGATGATGCGACGGATTTGTTTGGAGATATCGATAGCGGGAGTTTTGATTCTTCTGAATTATTCAAATTGAGAATGGATGCGACGGAGATTTCTTCGGACTCGGAGATTAATGAGTTGATTTCTTATGGGATGGTCGCGAAGAATTTGGCTTATGATTTGCCTTATCAGCGGGAGGGGGCTTTACGGTTGCTTCGTGATTTGAATGCTACGGCTTTGTTGGCGGATGAGGTTGGGCTTGGGAAGACGATTACTGCGGGTTATGTGATTAAGGAAGGGATTGTTCGGGGATTTTTGAAGAGGGTTTTGATTCTTTGTCCGCCGTCGCTGGTTGACCAGTGGGTTGCAGAGTTGAGTGAGAAGTTTGAGCTTGATTTTCATATTATTGAGAATGCTTCGGATTGGGAAAAGTATGCTAGTTCTCAGCACAAGAACTTGCAAGCGAGTAATTATGCGATTGCTTCAATTGATAGGGTTAAGGGACTTGAGAGTCCGGGTGTCGGGTGTCGGGTGTCGGGTGGTAGGCAGTTTCGGCATAAGGCGGCGCATGATGTTTCTTGGGATTTGGTTATTGTTGATGAGGCGCATAAGTTGAAGGAGAGGAATACTGTACGGTGGCGGTTTGTTGACCGGTTGCAGAAGAAGAGGTTTTTGTTATTGACTGCTACGCCGTTTCAAAATGATTTGTTGGAGTTGTATAATCTTTTGCATATTTTAAAGAGGGGGCATTTGGGGACTATTAAGGAGTTTAGGAAGAAGTTTTTGTATCGGGGGAATAAGAGACATCCGTTGAATCCGTTGGAATTGAAGGATAAGTTGAGTGAGGTTATGGTGCGGCGACGTAGGGATGAGACGGGGATTAATTATAAGAAGAGGATTCCAAAGATTGTGACTGTTGAGTTGACTCCTTCGGAGAAGATGGTTTATGATAATACGGTACGGTTGCTTCGGGAGAATTATTTTAGGGCGGATGGGGCGGAGATTAATGGGAGGTTGATTGTTTTTGCGATTTTGCCAAAGATTACGAGTTCTTCTAAGAGTGCGATTGAGAGTTTGACTAGGATTGTTAATAATGAGATTTATCATCAGGGGACGAAGGATTTTGCACAGGGGATTTTGGATGATTATGCTAAGTTGGAGATGGATTCTAAAATTAATAAGTTGGTTGAGTCGGTTAGGGAGATACGAACTCGTTCGGATGATGAGAAAATTTTGATTTATACTCGGCATCCGACGACTCTACGATATATTGTTGAGAAATTGATTCCGCAGGATTTACGGATTATTGAGTTTATGGGGGGGCTTGATAGGGAGGAGAAGTCTGTTAGGATTAATGCGTTTAAGAATGGGGAGGCGGATATTTTAATTTCTACGGATACGGGGGCGGAGGGTTTGAATTTTCAGTTTTGTCGGAATTTGATTAATTATGATTTGCCGTGGAATCCGATGTCGGTTGAGCAGAGGATTGGTCGGTTGGATAGGATTGGGCAGACTCGGAATATGTATATTTATTCGTT
>JAHIEP010000132.1 GCA_018901375.1 Nanobdellota archaeon | reverse complement strand
TTGTTGTTATGTAACTTGGTAGGTTTTGTTATTTGAGGGAGGTCCACGGATTTTCGCGGATTAGGGGCAGGATTTTCGCGGATACGGACTTTTGTTTTGGGGGTTGGGTTTGGGTTTCGGGAGGGGGATTGGTGTGGGTTGTGGGGTTTGGGGGTTGGTTTGGATAAGTAGATATAAAAAGAGAAAAGATATATAATGATATGAAAAACAAGAGAGGTTGGATGCGTATTTTGGAGGCGACTATTGCGGTTCTGATTGTGTCGGGAGTTATGATTGCTGTTTATTCTGGGCAGATAGCTAGTGAGGATACTACGTCTCAATATTTTTATGATTTGCAAAATGGGGTATTGGATGGTATTTCTTCTGATATTGATTTGAGGTTGGCTGTTTTGAATGTTGTCGAGGAGGATTTGAGTGATGGTAATTTTAGTAGGTTAAATGATTTTGTCGAGGGTAAAATTCCGATTTCTCTTGATTATTCTATTAGGGTGTGTGATTTGAGTGCTGAGTCTTGTAAGATGGATAATGATACTTATATATCAACTTTGGGTAAAGAGATATTTGTTGAGGAGGCTATTGTTTCTGCTGAGGTTGGTGCGGGGATTGATGCTGTTTATAATCCTAAGAAGGTGAGGTTGTTTAGTTGGAAGATTGGGGATGATATAGGGGGTTGTGTGTCCGAGTGTTCTGTTGGAGGTTCTGTTTTGAGTTGCTCTGGTTTGAATGTTGTGAGTAAGACTTGCGGGGAGTTTGATGACGACGAATGTTTGGAGTATGGCGAGGCTGCTTTTGTGAAGACTTGTGCGGATGGATGTTTGGGTGGGGAGTGTGTTGTTGGTGGTGGTGCGGTGGCTGGGACTAGGTTGGTTTGTAGAGGTACACAAAGAGAAAACCAAGTAGATGGTTTGTGTGTTAGTAATTTTGATGACGAATGTACTAATGCTGGTTATGACGATGGGGAGGATACGGGAGGAGGATGTGGGTGGTTTAGGGATGAATATAGTTGTTGGAATTATGTTAAGGTGACTGGTGAATGTGCGGGAACTCCGGTTTGTCCTTCGGGTTATCCTACTGAAGTAAGTAGAGAGGATTGTGTGATGTCTTAATTTTACGTAAGGTTTATTAGTTTGATTTTTGTTTCTAATTTATGCCATTTGATGTGATTGTTGGGAGGAATGAGAGTGATAAGAAAGCTTTTGGGAAGCGGGGGCTGGCTTTTATTGGGAAGAGTTTTGTGACGATGGGGAATTATACTTCTTTGTCTAATCCGATTTTTATGGATGTGGCGAGGTCGCATGTTGTTTTGATTTCTGGTAAGAGGGGGAGTGGGAAAAGCTACAGTTGCGGAACTATAGCTGAGTCGTTGTCTGATTTGGGTGTGGAGGAATCTGGGAATATAGCGTCGCTGATTTTTGATACGATGGGGATTTTTTGGACGATGAAATATAAGAATGCGAAGGATGGCGATTTGTTGGATGAGTGGGGACTTAAGGCGAAGAATGTTCCTGTGAAAGTTTTTGCGCCGTTTGGATATTTTCGGGAGTATAAAGATAAGGGGATAGATGTTGATGCGGAGTTTGCGATTAAGATTTCGGAGTTGGAGCCGACGGATTGGGTTACGCTTTTTGATTTGAAGTTTACGGATTCTATTGCGGTTCTTATTGAGTCTGCTATAAGTAGACTTAAGAAGTCGGAAGTCGGAAGTCGGAAGTCGGAAGTGTCGTTTGGGTTTGGGGAGATTTATTCTGCGATTGAGGAGGCTGATAAGGTTTCTCAGGAAGTTAAGAATTCTGCGAGGGCGTTGTTTGTTGCGGCTGAGACTTGGAAAGTTTTTGATGAGGCGAGGGGGACGAAGGTTCGGGATTTGATTTCTGCGGGTGAGACTACGGTTATTGATTTGTCGATGTATGCATCTTTGGGTTCGTTTAATGTTCGGGCTTTGATTATTGGTTTGGTTTCGAAGAAGATTTTTAATGAGAGGATGGCGGCGAGGAAGGACGAGGAGATTCAGGCGGTGCAGCATAGTTCGGTGGTCGATGGTCGGTGGTCGATGGTCGGTAGGGATATGCCGTTGGTTTGGATTTTTATTGATGAATGTCACGAGTTTTTGCCGAGGGAAGGGAAGACGCCGGCGACGGATGCTTTGGTTCAGTTGTTGAGGGAGGGTAGGCAGCCAGGGATTTCGATGGTTATGGCGACACAGCAGCCTGGGAAGATTCATACTGATGCTATAACGCAATCTGATATTGTGATTTCTCATAGGGTTACGGCGAAGTTGGATGTTGAGGCTTTGAATGATATTACTCAGAGTTATATGTATTCTTCGATTTCGGATAAGTTGAATGAGTTGCCGAAGTTGAAGGGGGCGGCGATTATTTTGGATGATAATTCGGAGAGGATTTATCCGATGAGGATTAGGCCTCGGTTTACTTGGCACTGCGGCGAAGCGCCTACGGCGATTCGCCGCAGTGTTTGAGTGTGTCAGTGTTTGAGTGTTTGAGTATGACTTGGCTGCGTTTCAGTGTTTCAGTGTTTGAGTGGGCGGTAGGTTTTTATAATTTGTTTGGGTTGACGGTTTTATGTGGGATGTTGAAAAATTGCAGGTTTATCATCGTGCGATTAAGATTAGGAATGAGTTGAAGAAGAGGACTTTTGGGTTTCCTAAATTTGAAATGTATGAGCTTGGAAGTCAGATGAGGCGGGCGGTTGCTAGTATTAGTGCTAATATTAGGGAGGGAGCTTTGACTAGCACTATTGATCATTATGTTAGTTATTTACACAACGCTATTGGAAGTGCTAGTGAGACTAGGCACCATGTTGAGGATGCGTTTGATAGTGGGTATTTTTCTTTGGAAGATAAGGAGAGGTATGTTAAAGAATTGAATGAAATTGTTAAAATGCTTAGTGCAGTTATTAGTTTTTTGAAGAGGAAGAAAGAGGGATTGGGGTGAGTTTTTTAAGGGATGGCTCGGGGGTTTGGGGTTTCGGGGTTGAGCGTTGCTGGGGTTTCGGGGTTTTATGTTCGGGGTGTCGGGG
>JAHIEP010000131.1 GCA_018901375.1 Nanobdellota archaeon | reverse complement strand
GATTGTGATTTCGGTGTCGACGTCCATGTCGGCGAAGGAAAGTTCTTGAAGTGTTAGTCTTGTTTCGTCGTATTTCTCCTCGATATCTTTTAGTTTTTCATAGTCGGCTTTTATTGAGTGGAGTTTTTCATTGACGGAGGTTAATTCTTTTTTTGTTTCTTCTTGGTTTTTTGTAATTCTTTTTATTTGCTCTTTTCTCTCTTCGGAGTTTCTTAGTTTTATATTGTCAATGTCTAGTTCGTTTAGTTTTGTTCTTAGTTCGGAGAGTCTTTCTTTGAGGTGGTTTATTTTTCCAGCATCTTCTATTTTTTCTTTCTTGTTTCTTTCTACTTTTGTCGAGGCTGATTCTATTTTTTCGTTTGCTGTTGTGGAAATTTTGTGTTTATGGTCTTCGCTTACTTCTTGTTTGCAGACCGGACATGATTTTAGTTGGATGACGTCTGATTTTAGTTTTTCTTCTCTTTTGATGTCCATTTCTAAGATTGCGTTTGATTTTTCTTTTTCTAAAATTTCTTTTTCTAGTGTTGAGATTCGTTCTATTATGTTTTCTGTTTTGGTTTTTGTTTCTTTCTTTAGGTCTTTGTTTTGTTCTATAGATTTTGAGTATTTGATTTCGTGAAACATGGAAGTGATTGTTTGTTCTATTATTTGAGCTTCTTTGGAGGATTCGATTAGGAATTTTTCTTTTTGGGATTTTTGATTTTCCAGCGTCGATAGTTCGGATTTTAGGACGTAGAATTTTCTTCTTTGTTGTTCTAAGATGTCGAATTTTTCTTGGAGGATTTTTTGTTGTTCTTGTTGTTTTTTTATTTCTGGAGAGGCGGTTTGAATTTTGGATATTTCTAAGTTGAGAGTTTCTATTTTGTTTTTTAGTTTTTCTATTTTTTCTTTTTCTTGTATGATTCTATTGTCGAAGTTTTCACGTCGGACATCTAGTCCTGCGAGTTCGGCTTTTATGTCTGAGATTTCTCGGTGTAGAACTTCTTGCTCGTTGCTGGTTGAGGACTGGATTTGTTTGTTGACGATTAGAATTTTGTCTTGGAGTTTGTCTACGCTGAAGTTTTTTTCGTAGATTTCTTTTTTTAGTTTTTCAATTTGTTCTATGTGGTTTCCGATTATTTTTTCTATTTCTGTAACTTCTTTTTCTTTGGTTTCTTTTGTTTTTGTTAAGAGAGTTGCTTTGCATCTTTTGATTGTGGTTTCGAGTTTTTGGTAGGAGATTGCTTCTTGTCTTTCTCTATCTAGGTTTTTTAGATAGGAAGTTCTTTCTTTTAGGACGGCGGCTACTTCGTGGAGTTTCTCGTCGGTCTTTTCTAGTTCTCTTAGAGATTTGTGTTTTCTTGCTTCGTAGATTGAGATGCCGGCGACTTCTTCGATTATTTTTCTTCGGTCTTCTGAGGTTGCTTTGACTAGGGATTGGATTTCCCCTTGGAGGACGATGTTGAATCCGTTGGGGTCGATGCCGGCTTGAGCCATTAGTTCGAGGATGTCTTGACGAGTTTTTGTTTGGCCGTTTATTTTGTAAATTGATTGACCTGTTTTTCTGACTAATCTTTTGATTGTGACCTCTTTGGAATCTATTCCGAAAGTTTTGTCTTCGTTATCGAAGGTTATTTCTACGGATGCTTCTTGGGCGCCTTTGTAGGATTTGTTTCCTGAGAAAAGAAGGTTTGCGGCTTTGGCGGCTCGGATGGATTTAATAGATAGTCTTCCTAAGACGAAGCAGAGGGCGTCGGTTATGTTACTTTTCCCAGATCCATTTGGACCTACGATTACGTTCATTGCGTTTTCTAGTGGGATTTCAGTTTTTCTGGCGAAGGACTTGAATCCGTGCATCACCATCTTTTTTATGTGAGTCATTTTGTAAGAAACCAAGGTTTCTTACCAACTTCCTGTTGGTACTTAGTTTTTTTTAGTTCCATTTTGCAATAGGCAATGGGGATTCGGGTTTTTAAGGATTGTTGGAATAGTTGGAAACGAAATGTTTTTAAGTTGGATGTCTGTGTAGATATATGGAGAAGTTACATGTCGGTGCTAGGTGGTTGTTTAGGTTTAGATCTTATTTTGTTTTGATTTTTGTAGGGTTGTTTTTGATACCTTTTTTTGTTCAGTTTTTTATGGTTGGGTCTATGATATCTGGAGGTTCAGAGAATATTTCCGCTCTTTTCGTTAGTTTTATTATTTCGTTTTTTATGGGTTTGATTTTCATTTTTGTTGCGGGTGAGATTTATGCCCGTTTGTCTTATAATAATTGGGCTTATGAATTTACTCCTACGAATTTAAAGGTTGAGAGAGGGATTATTTGGAAGAGATATTCTAATGTTCCTTATGAGAGAGTGCAGAATGTTGATATTCATCGTGGTATTTTGGCGAGGATGAATGGTTTTTCTTCGGTTCTGATTCAAACTGCGGGGATGTCTTATAGTCCGCGTGGTGGTGGGATTGGTGCGGAGGGGTATCTTCCTGCTGTGACACCTCATAAGGCGGAAGAGATAAGGGAATTTTTGATGAAGAAGATTAGTAAGACACATGGACAGGGGATGTAGCTAGAATAGTTTTTGTTGTCTTGTTTCTTTTGCTTTGATTAATTTTTTTACTGTGTTCCAGGAGAATCTGATTATGTGTTTGTATTTTTCGTTGTTGAAATTTTCTGCTATGAATTTTTTTGTTTTGGGGTCTGCTGGGTAGCCGGAGCCGAAGTCCTTGTTTAGTTCTGTTCTTAGTCTTAGCATTTCTTCTTCTCTTTTTTCTTTTGCTATTATTGAGGCTGCGGAGACTACAGGGTGGTCACGATCTGCCTTGTGGCGGCAGATCAGGTGGTAGGTGGTAGGTGGTAGGTGGTAGGTAACTGTTAGGATTTTTTCTACGTCTCTTGTCCAGGATTGAATGTTTGTTGAGGGGCAGTCGATTATTATTTTTACTTTTTCTTTTAGGTTTTTTGTTAGGGTGTTGATTATTTTTGCTGCTTTTTCGGCTTCTAGTAGATTTAGGTTTTTGTGGTTGTCGATTTCGTTTGGGGTTGAGAGTTCTATGTGATGAGGGAATTTGGTGATTTGGTTTTTGATTTCGTTACGTCTTTTGGGAGTTAGGAGTTTTGAGTCTTTGGCTCCGAGGTTTTTGATGAATTGTTCTTCGGACTCTTCTATGAGTATACCGGTTAGGATCATTGGACCTAGGACTGGACCTCTTCCTGCATCGTCAATTCCTAGGAGTTTCATAAGGAGTTGTTCTTTACAAATTTAGATATTTTTTTTCTTTTTTCTTTGTGTTTTAGTCTAATTTTTTTATTAAATTGTTTAAGATTTTTTTTATTTATTGTCAGATAATGAGTCTTGTCTGTGTTTGGTCCAGTAATGTTTGATTCTATATCTATTTCTTTTAGTAGTTTTTTTATTTGATTTAATCCAGATTCATTTACAGATTTAACTCTTATTCTTCCTGTTTTTTCTTCAAATGTACATTCGTCGTCGAAGAATGCTCGTATCCATTGGGTTTTTATTTTTTCTTTAGAGTTAAGTATTTCTTGAGCTATAAACCACCCTCTACTGTTTCCGCCTCCCAATTTAGATATTCTTTCAAATATTCTTTTTGATCGTGTTCTTATCTCTATTGTCTTTTTTTGTGGTTTTATATTAAATTGTTTTTTAATATCTTTTTCAAATTCCTTTAGTAGTTCTTCTTGGGTGTTGCAGTATCCTATTTGATATCTTCTTCTTTTTTGATGATATCTTCTTCCGTTTACTATCTGTAATGAATTTTCTTCTATATATGTTGTCAACCATCCATCTGCGCAAACATGTGCAACTATTCTCGATTCTCTAGAATTCATATGAGAAATGTATGATTTAATCTTTATAAATTTAGCGGGGGGTGAATAGCGCCGGCGGGATTTGAACCACGCGACCTCGAGGTTATGGGCCTCG
>JAHIEP010000130.1 GCA_018901375.1 Nanobdellota archaeon | reverse complement strand
GGAGCATCTCCCTTCATTCCACACTCATCATCACAAACATTCTGCCTCAATCTCTGACAACTAAAATCAAATTCATCACAACCCCGAACAACACATTTCTGCATACACGCCTCACTATCATCCGCAGGCTTCGGCTTCTCAGTCTCAACTCCACACTTCAAACCACACTCGCCAGAATTCGCAACCCTACAATCGTCGTCGCCAACATCACACCCAATATCAACACAACTCTGCATACAAGCCACATCAGAATCACTCGGCCCACCCATCATACTATCTCCAGGACCACCAATAACACTACCCGTCATAAAATCAGAACCAGCATAAACAACCAACACAAACAAAACAACAATCAAACAAACAACAACCTCTTTTTTCATATAATAATTAACAATTTAAACTTTATAAAATAATCGTATCACCACAAACTTAAAAAACCTTCTTACCCCTTTCGGTATGATACGCACCACAAGAACAATAACCTTCTTCAACATCACAAACATTTCCCTGACTATGAAAATATCTTCCAGAAAGCTCACCCAATCTTCCATCATCAATAGCCCCATCAAAAGTACGCGCATAAAACATCACATCATCGAAAGTAGGACCAACTTCAGAAGCCTTTCGAGAATCCAAATATTTTTCCACCATATCTATTATTAACATCAAACCTTTATAAAAATTATTATACTAACATACCATATTAAAAATCCGTGTTAATCCGTGGCTAAAATTTCCCACTTAAAAAATCGCCCACTTCCCTTTCTCTTTCTGTTCCCTATCCAACACCGACCCCTTCTTATTAATCCGTGGCCTCCCCGAATCCTTATCCTTCCTCAAAGTAATATCCAACGACTTCAACAACTCTGAAACCCCAACCTCAAAATCAACAACACCCGAAGCCACACCACTCTCACCAGACACCCCAGAAAAATTAATCACAGAATCAGCCAAATAACTCACAAGCAACAAATCATGGTCCACAACAAAAGCCGTCTTCGACCTCTCAACCATCACATCCTTAATCGCCTTCGCAACCGAAATCCTTTCCTCAACATCCAAATACGCCGACGGCTCATCAATCAAATAAACATCCGCATCCTTCGCCAAACATCGAGCAATCGAAAACCGCTGCAATTCTCCACCCGACAACTCCTTAACTTTCTTCCCAGCCAAAACCCCAAGATTAAACGTCGACGCTAATTTCTTATTTATCTTCTCTCTAAACATAACATCCCTAACAACCTCCTCCGAATCACTAAACAAATACTGCGCCTTATAAGAAACGTCCAACCCCAAATCCAACTTGCCGACTGCCGACTGCCGACTGCCGACTGCCACATCAAGCTCTCCGACGAGAGCCTTGATGAAAGAAGTCTTCCCCGTCCCATTCTTCCCCAAAATTCCAACAACATGATTCTCATGAATCGCACCCTCACCAACCTCCAATCTAAATCCCTGCCCCGTTTGATGTCCAAGACTATCTAACCGGGGAAACTCTAAATCAAAAGCCGGCCACTCCGCAATCTTCGCCCCACTCAAAGCAGGATTCTTAGTAAAATTAAATTTCAAAGCCTTATCCCGAATCCGCAAATTCTCCTCTTTCAAAAACCCATGAAGATAAGCATTAACCCCTTCCTTCGAACCCTTCACCCCCGACACCGTCCCAAACGCCCCCTGCCCCCCATAAAACACATTCAAATAATCCGTCAAATAATCGAGCATCAACAAATCATGCTCAACAACAATCACAGATTTACCAACGCCAATCTCCTTAATAAAATCCGAAACCCGAATCCTCTCCCCAATATCCAAAAACGCCAACGGCTCATCAAAAAAATAAATATGCCCTTCCTGGGCCTTGTCATCAGACACAGCCCCCCCCAGCGACGCTGCCAAAATCGCAACCCTCTGCAACTCCCCACCCGACAACTTATCCATCTTATTCCCCAACACATTAGAAACATTCAACTTCTCAGCCAACTCCAAAATATCTTTCTTCTTCCCCCGTTTCAAAAGCAAATCCATAACCCCAACATCCACAGCCAAAGCCGACAAATTCTGAGGCTTATAAGAAATCTTCTTACCGTGAAGCTCATCAAAATATCCCTGCAACTCCGTCCCCTTAAATTTACAACGAACATCATCAAGCCAAGCCTCCGAAACCCCGAAACCCCGAAACCCCGAAACTCCGCTTGCAGGATTTATCCCCGCAAGTATACTAACAGCAGTCGACTTCCCAATTCCATTCCTACCAAGCAATCCCAACACCGAACCCCCCCTCGGCACAGGCAAACCATACAAAGCAAAACCATTCTCCCCATAACGATAAACCAAATCCTCCTCTTTCACCGACGGCAAATTCACAATATCAATCGCCCCAAACGGACACCGCTTAACACAAATCGCACACCCCACACAACTATTCTCATCAATCCTCGCCTTATCCCCCACCGGCAACCGGCTACCAGCTACCGGAGACCCGATACCCGAAGGTATCGTCACACAGCTATCCGCTTCCTTCTTCTCAACAGGACAACACTTCTTACACTCATGCCCACATGCAGTCGGCTTACATTTCTCCTTATGCACAATAGCTAATTTCATAAAAACTTCCCCCAGATAAGGAAGTTGGTAAGAAACCTTGGTTTCTTACAACAACATTTCTTACACTCCCGACCACAAACAGTCGGTTTACATTTCTCCTTATGCACTATCGCTAATTTCATAAAAACACATAGAACCATTTAGTTTTAAGTTTAACCTTTTCAAGATTAATCAACTTCTAGCCATTCCCTACCCCCCTCCACATATCCAAGCGAGTCCGCAAAAGTCCACAATTAAATATTCATAGACTCCAAAAAAACCAAAACCCAACCCCAAAACAAAAATCCACATCCCAATTACCCCGCCTCGTGTCCGTGAGAGTCCGTGGCTAAAATTTCGTAGTTAATTCCCCATCTCATATTAAACGACAACCAACAAGTTACATAACAAAAACCCAACAAAACCCCGTCGCTGTCCGTTCAAGTCCATTCAAGTCCATGTAAGTCCGTTCATTAAAAAATCACTAAGCCAAGTCACCCAACCCCAAAACAACCACCACCCCTTTTTAACAACTC
>JAHIEP010000129.1 GCA_018901375.1 Nanobdellota archaeon | reverse complement strand
TTTTATGCCTTTGTTGGAAAATATCTATGACAGAATCAAAGACACCGTGGAAGTCTTTGTCTATATGTCTGACAAGCCCAGCATCCCCCTCAAAAATCGCCCGATAAAAAACAAAAACAAAACTTGCCACCAACAAAAAAAGATTCAACCAATTATCAACTTCTCGACGTTTCAAATCCTGCAAACCAGCGACGACAATTCCCACAAAAAACAACCAAAACAAAAATCCCATTATATAAAAAAACCTTTAGATTTAGCAACATTAACAACTAAAACAAAAACCGAAACAACCAATCCAAATAAAGCAATAGACATATCACCAACGCTAAAACAAGAACTTCCAATCGTTTTAGAAAAGATATAAATAAAAATCAAATAATTAATAGAAGTATCTAAAAAATCTAAATTCATTTTAAATCCACGCCCGAATTATTCCATAAATTAAAACAACTATTGCAATAAAACCAAGAATCATTGCTAAATAACTTAAAACATCTCCGAATCTCTTTTTATCCATATCAAAAAAACCCAAACATTTTATTTAAACTTATCTACTACTACTTCCCCTTCTTCTTTCCAACCTTCTTCCTAACCTTCTTCTCCTTGCCCTCATCTTCCGACACCCGACTTCCAACCTCCGACACCCGATGCTGCCCACCCCTCTTATACCCCCTCGCCAACCTCTTTCTCTTCAAATCCTTCTTAGTCCTTCGCTTATCAGCACCACCATATTCCATTATACACAACCTCCAAATCTAAAAGTTACACCATCAACCAACCTTCGAAACTCCGAAACTCCGAAACTCCGAAACTCCAGCTTCATTAAATTTCGAAGAAATTTCATGAAGCCACCTCCGTAATCACATACCTCTTATCAAACTCAAAAACAAAACCAACCCGAAAATCAATCTTACTTTTATCCGAAGCCTTCAACTCCGTCCTCTTCCCCATCCTATTCCTAACAAGAATCAACACCCCATCTTCTTCAACAGCGTCGGAATAAAGTTGCTCATCCAAAAACTTCCTCGCCTCCCTCCGCCCATCATCCTCAAAATCCCTACCATTAAAAACCAAACCACTAAAAATAAAATCCAACATACTCTCATCCGCCATAACCCCATCCAAAAATTTCTCATCAAACTCTTTCAAAAATTCTTCACTAGCAAAATCTCCAACAATACTCTCAGCCAACTCCTTTGCCAAAGCCATCTCCTTCGCCTCAAAAATTTCCAAATCATCCCTCATCTCAAAAACCCCCGTCGGAGAAACCAACGAACTCTCCGCATTCGCCTGCTGAATCGAATACAAAAACACAACAAGAAAACACAAAAACAAAGTTATCAAAACCAATCCCAAAGCAAAAAACTGCCCCTTATTATCCATTACCACCCCCCGACACCCCGACACCCCGAACACCGAATACCGAGGAATAGTCCCCACTTCTCCGCGCCACAACCATCTCCCCATACCTAACCGCAACATAACCAAAAACATTATCAATCCCAGTCCTCGTCTCATTATAAACAGCAACGCCAGCATCCCCTCTTTCACTAACTTCAATTTTAACATCCACAAACTCCTTAATAATCCCAGACCCCACAATCAACAAAAGCAAAATAAACACAATTACAACCGTAGCAAAAAACATAGAAATAAATCCACCAATAACTCCTCGCTTAGAATTCATTGCTAACCAAAACCTCCACTTCAATTTTCCCGTCCATTTCTATTCCTCTATCCAAAACTCCAACAAAATAATTTAATTTCGAATACCCCGGCTCATATTTCTTCAAACCCTCTTCCACCTTATCCACATCACCAAAAATCTTCAAAACCCACAACGCCCCAGAATCTCCCTGATACATCTCCCCAACCTTTTTCATCTCTAAAGCCGAAGGCTCTAATGAGGACGAAGTCCTCTCTAAAGGCAACGCCTCTAAAACCACAACCCTCACAAAAAATCTCCCAACCTCAGCGTCGTCAAATCCACAATAAGAAAGAATCC
>JAHIEP010000128.1 GCA_018901375.1 Nanobdellota archaeon | reverse complement strand
CTCTAAATTAAAAACCGCATTATCAACCCCTCCAATACCTGTAGGACCAAATCTAATTTTACTCATAAATAAAACAATAATAAAAACAATTTAAATCTATCTAACTACTATAATACCAAGCAGTATATACCATAATAACAATAAAAATAAAAATCACAACTAAAGGCCAATTCCACTTCAACCAATCAATCACAGCCCTCATCTCAAATACACCTTCATATACAACATAAATAACAAGTGACTATTTAAATATAATCCAATAAAAATTATCACCCCATTTATCCCCGCATTTACAATTTGAAGAAAATAATATATCCCAGCAAACAAAACCCCTAGAAAAGTAGAAAACGCCATCATCGTAGAAGAAAAATCCAAAATTTCCATCCCGAATAAAAATCATTAAACAATTTAAAAATATGTATACTAGCCTACCCAGAAACCTTAGACAAATCAGCCATCTCCAAATTCAACTTCCCAAGATTCTGAACCAAATAACTATGCATCTTCTTAATTATCAAATCCTGCAAACCCTCTTTCAAAATTCCATGACAATTACCAATATCACTCTCGGGAAGCATCACAACACCGACGGGCAAAACACAATCCATATCTAATCCTTCCAACTTAATAGAATCGCGATTGTTCAACTCACCCTGCAACAACTTCACATTAACCACACATTTCCCATCGCCCTCTCCTATAATATCATACTCAAAAATCATCTCCCTTCCACCAACAAACCTCGTCTCCTCACAACTCTCCAAGTGAGCGTTAAAACAATCCCAATCAGTACAAACATTCTCCTCAAAAAAAGAAATCCAAACAAGCCAAACCAAAACCGCCAACAATATAAAAACTACAAACCACTTCAAATTAAAACCTTTATCACGCCTTCTCATCCCAAAAAAAACAAAACCAACTATATAAATTTAATCAAAATAAAAAAAATAAAAGGCCCCATTAAAGAGGCATATATTTAGAGTGAAATCAATTTAACATCTGATACCAATCCCTTATCGAAAATCTTCGCCGCAATTGCTTTCGCTTTCAATTTCTCAGCCACTCGAATTACAGACGCACCCGCCGAAGCTGCCATCAAAACAAAAGCATCAGCAGAGTCAACAGAATCAAGCCGAGAAACAGAAACGTTCTTAACAATTTCCAAAGACTCATTCAAAACCAAAACATTCTTGCCCTTAATTTCAGAAGCAATCTCTCTCAATTTCGAAATGTCATCGTCAGTCAATGCTCGCCTAAAAACATTTCCATTCAATCGACCAGTCTCCGTCAAGCTCGAACCAGATTTCCTCAAAAAAACATCTGCTGGAACTTTCTTCCGCAAAGCCTGAAGCAATTCTTTCTGTTGCAATTCCTCAACTTCCTTTCCATCCGGTGCCTGTGCAATATAAACAACCTTCGCATTGTCACAAACATTTTGCGCAATAAGATTTCCGCCTCGGTCACCGTCGACAAACAAAGTCAATTCCTTAGTTTCTCCAAGCTTAGTTATCGTCTTAGGAAATCGCGTTCCCTGCATTCCAATAACATTCTTGATTCCATTCTTCAGCATATTAACAACATCAGCTCGACCTTCAACAACTATTAACTCTTTCTCGTCGTCAATATTCGGACCCGCAGCCAAACCTTCAGGACCATACTCAACAACCTTGGCAACCCGAGCAGATTCTCGCAACTCAGTTCCCATTTCCGAAGAATCCATTCCCTCATTCTTAATTCTAGCCAAAAGCGCCTTCGCCCTCTCCATGATATAATCACGCTTAGAACCTCGAACATCAGAAATATCTCGAATGGTTATCTTCGCATCCGTCGGACCAATCTTGTCAATCGTCTCCAAACTCGCAGCTATAATTGTCGTCTCAGTTTTATCCAAAGCAGTCGGAATAATTATCTCTCCAGTTGTCTTACCATTCACAGTAACCAACTCAACTTCGATACGACCAATCTTTCCTTCTTTCTGAAGCTCTCTCAATTCCATATCAGAACCAAGCAAACCCTCAGTCTGCCCAAACAAAGCCCCAATAACATCAGGCTTCTGAAACGGACCATCCGCTACAAAATCTGCTACAATCGAATATTTTATCGACGCTGGACTAATTTTTGCCATTATTATTTTTCTCCATATTTTTTCTCCAATTTAGTTCTTATTAGAAATACCTTACTCTCAAACCCCAAAACCGTGAATATGATAATCGTGATACGATACACTTAAGCTATCTCTAACAAATATAAAAGCAATATCTCCTTTTTAAAACTTACTAATCTCTTTTATAAAAAAATCCAAAGAAATCCCCCTTTAAATTCTTTTATATTTTCAACGAATAAAAAAACTAACACAAATCTTTATAAAGATTTCAACAAAGTAAAGATTAAATAAAAAGAGGACAAAATGGAGAAATCAAAAACTGACCTTGACGACGAGGAAGAAGAATTCGACGACGAGGAAGAACTTGAAGACGAAGAATAATCCAAAAAAAAAGATGCCTGAAACAAAAGAAGACTTGAACGAGATGTTTGATAATGATGAACCGGACGTCGATTTAAACGAAGACGTAGAATAATTAACACCAATTTTTTTAATTTTTTATTAAACCCCTTCCAGTAATCGAGCCTCCCTGAACATCCCAAGGGCCTTATATGTAACCAACAACTTATCTTTTATTTCATCCTTCTCAACAGCCTCCAATTTCATCTTAATCAATTTCTCGTAAAACTTAACCGCCGAAGCCCGCTTTCCCTTCATTTCCAAATCCCTAGCCAAAACAGAATAAATGTTCTTCCTCGCCAAACGAATCTTCACCTTCTGCTCCTCGCTAGATTCTCTCGAAGCTCGAATAAACATCTCATCCGCATCCTCAACCTTCCCAACCTTAGCAAATAATTCCGCCGCACTCAAATAACTCTCCATCTTCTCCCGATAAGAAATCTCCATCCCCGCCCTATTCGACATCGCCCTCGCTGCCCGTTCAAACATTTTCCTCTCTTCATAAAGCCTCGCCAACTCTTTCCACAAAAATCGCTTAATCTCAAAATTAAAACCCGACTCCTTCAACGCCGACTCCAAATAACCAATCTTCACCAAAGCCGTATTCATCTCCAACAACTTCTCCTCAATCTCTTCAATACTCTTCTCCCTAACTTGAACTACCATATAGAAAATCAAGCTAATACCTTTTTAAGAATTTATATCCTACTAACAATTCAACTATAAGGACTCCCTTTCAATTTTCCATCCAAACACACCCTCTGATTATTCCTAACCTCAACAAAATCTCTCTCAATATTATCGACCTTACTCCCAATCACCTCAATATTTTTGCCATTTCTAACAACCCCTCTCCCTATACCATCAACCTTACTAATCATCCGAGCAACAGAAACAGCACCACCAAAAACACTAACTGCACCACCAACATAAGGAATCATCTGAACCAGCAACAGAGTATTAATCACTCCAAATCCCTTCAACAAAGCCCAACCCAAAATCATCAAAGCCCCAATTATCATCAACACCTCACCAACCCCAATCCCACCTTTTTTATTCATAAAAAACAAAACAAAACAAACTTTAATAAATTACCGCAAACATCGCATCAAACCTTTTCATAAAATATTTAGTACACTCATAACTCACAATACACCCACCCCCACCAAAACAAGACTACCCACCCACCCCGCCATAACGCCCTTAACAAATAAAGACACATCTAAAAGAAAACTTACTAGCCATATTCCTAGAGAGTCACTTTCGAAGTCGTCACTTGTTCAAAATAATATGGCAATTATATTACAAAAAAATTAATCCCAAACCCTACTTAAAAGTTACTATTCCAAAGTCACACAACCTCTATCAAGACTCCGTGTCAACCGTGTGCCCCCCCGTCCTCGCCCGTGTCCTTTTATCTAAACTCCAAGTTACACAATAAACAAGCTACACTCAAACAAAAAATATACTTCTCCCCCAACTCAAAAAAGTCCATGTAAGTCCGTTCATAAAAAATTCACTAAGCCAAGCTCATCAATAAAACAAACAAAAAGTCCATGTAAGTCCGTCAAAGTCCGTTCAAGTCCGTTCATAAAAAATTCACTAAGCCAAGCTCATCAAT
>JAHIEP010000127.1 GCA_018901375.1 Nanobdellota archaeon | reverse complement strand
GAGTCGGGGGTGATGTTGGATGTGGGTAAAAAGGCTTGGTCTCTTCGGAGATTGAGCTTTTTTATTTGTTAATTATAGGTATTTCTTGAGGGGCTTGGGAATATTCTGTTAGTAGTCTATGTCTTGTTTTTTGTTTAGGTTTGAATAGATTTCTTGGACGTCGGATTTCTCTAGGGTTTTTTTTGCTTTTGATTGGATGCTCTGTTTTAGTTTTAGAATTGTTCTGTTGATGTTTTCGCTGATGTTGTCTGTTAAAAGTTTCATGGCATCTCTTGAGACTCTTGAGATTTGATTGTTTTTTAGCTCGTTGAGTAGTGCGCTTTTTTTTATTAGGTTTTGTTTTTTTGCCATTTTGATTAGTGCATTAATATGATTGATTTCTTGTATTTTATTTGGAAGTTTGAGAACAGTTTTTCGAAGAGGGCGTCGTTTGAGGATTTTATCTTGAAGACGTTTTTTGTTATCCATTCTCCTGAATTTTTTTCGACTAGACCTTTTTCGTTCTTTTTTCCTCGTAGTGCGTTTACTATTTTTACTTTTGTCGAGGGGGTTAATTTTGATAGGTCGTAGTTGAATAGGGAAAATGGGGCGAAGCCGTAGAGTTCTGAGAAGTTTTTGTTGTGTTTTAGGGAGTAGCCTTCTCTTAAGAGTGTGTTGATTAGAGTTGGGATTTTTACGAAGAAATCTTTTGGACTTAGAATTGTTAAATGGAATTCGTCGTCGAGGTTTATCTTTTTTTCTGTTATGAAGACGATGTCTATGTCGTTGAATGTCTCTGAGCCTTTTGTGAATGAGCCGAATAGGATTATGTCTAGGATTTCTTTGTCGGCTAGATGTTTTTTTAGTTTAGTTTTTATTTGTAATAAAATTTTTGAGTTCATTTGCATAGGATTCCATTTTAATTGCGTCGATTTCTTGCATGTTTAAGTTGTATGATTTTATGTATGATTTGAAAAGTGGAGAGACTTTGTTGTAGATTTCTTCGAAGTGTATTTTTAGGAGATGGAACCTGTCGTTGTGGTTTTTTGGGAATCTTTTTATTTCTTGGTAGATTAGGTAGTCTGAGAAGATTACTATTGATTTGAAGAAGTCTGAAACTGCTGCGTTGTATCTTTTTTTGGTTAGGTTTTCCGTTGCTGATGCTAGGAATTCGTTTGCGTTTTTTAGAAGTTGCTCCATTAACTTATTAATAGAATATGTTGTTTTTAAGGTTTTTGGTTAATGCGTTAATTATAAGGTTTTTTCCATATAGACTTTTTCCTTGTCTAAGTTGTAGCCGAGTTTTTTGTAGTATTCTCTAGGGCTCTTTTTAGAAAAAAGACACCTGGGAGAAAAACTTAGTTGGCTATATTCTAAAATCAATTTTCTATGAAAAATCAATTTTAGAATATAGTATTTAATGCGAAATAAAATTTCTTAACGGTTCCGTCCAGAGGACAACCTGAACCTCGCCTGCAGGCATACCCTCGTTGCGACGATGGGCAAAATTTTATTTCGCCGATTTGGGCAGCTAAAGATGTTTTTCCATGTAGATTTTTTCTTTGTCTAATTTGTAGCCGAGTTTTTTGTAGTATTCTCTTACTCCTACGCCGGAGATTATTCTTAATTTTTTTACGTGTTTTTTATTTGCGATTTTTTCTGCTTGAGATAGGAGAGCTTTCCCGAGTCCGGAATGCTGAGCGACTGTCGTGGGGTCGTGGGGTCGTGGGGTCGTGATGTTTTGGGATGGGCCGTAGACGTGTAATTCTCGGACGGTTGCGAGTTGTGGGGTCGTGATGGTCGTGGACCTTTGGTCTTGGTCGTGGGGTCGTGAGTTTTGAGAGTGTGGGGGGTCGAGTCTTAATCTTAGGAGTCCGAAGAGGATGTTGTCTTTGTTTATGGCTTCGATGAAATATTCTGTGCCGTCGCTGGCTTTGTATTTTGTTGTTTTGATTTTTATTTTTGGGTCTATCTTTTTTTTGTCCCTTATGGCGAAGCCTATTTCTCGGAACCTTATTTCTTTAATCTTAGATTTCTTATAGTCGAGATTTTTTTCTATGTCGTGACGCATGTCGATGTTTTTGATTCCGGCGATTAGGTAGTGTGGTGGGATTTCTCGCATGATTCGCATTATACGACAATAGCGTGGGGTTAGTTTTAGCATTTTGATTATTAGGTTGGTGACTTGGGCTTTTGTGTAGGGAACGTATTCGCCGCCGTAGTAAAGTGATTCTATGCCGGCTCCTTTGAGAACTTGGCAAGGATAGATTTTAATTTGGTCGGGCTTGAAATCTTTTGAGGAGAAAATTTTCTTGAACATTTGGATGTCTTTTTTTGGGTTTGAGCCTGGTATACCGGGCATTAGGTGATAGCCGATTTTGAAGCCGGCTTTTTTTAGTCTTGCTGTTGCGTCGATTACGTCTTTGACTGTGTGACCTCGATTTACTTTTTTGTAGATTTTGTCGTCGATGGCTTGGACTCCGAGTTCGACTCTTGTTGCTCCCCATTCTAACATTTTTTTTATTTGGGTTTCTGTGCAATAGTCTGGGCGGGTTTCTATGCAGAGAGCGGTCATTCGATGTTTTGCTGTTTCGTTTTTGAATTTTTCTTTTTGCAAAACATCGAATGACAGTTCGGCTCTGCCTGTGAGTTCGGAGTTTTGCTCCTGAGAGTATGGAACTTTGTTCCATGAGTTTGCAAAAAACTTTGTTTTCTGCTGTAAGAAGGGCTTCGCTCGACTTGGCGAATTGTTTAATGCCTTGTAGCAGTTTGTTATAAAATCTATTTGGAAGTCTTCGGGGTAAGATAAGAAGGTGCCGCCCATTATTATTAGTTCTATTTTTTCGGTTGGGTGGTTCATGGATTGTAGAGTTTTTATTCTTGTTTTGATTTGCTTGATTGGGTCGTAGTTGCATTCTATTGCTCGAAGGACGGCTGGGCTCTCGGGAGTATAGCTCTGAGGGGCGCCCGCGAAGTCGGTTGTCGGTTGTCGGTTGTCGGTTGTCGGACTAGATTGGCTATTTGTGTAACTTGGGCAGTAGAGGCAGGTGCCGTGGGGGCAGGGTCTTGGGGGGAGCATTACAGCGACGGGGGTTACGCCAGAAAGCGTTCGCGTCGGCTTACGCTTTCTAGGTGGTAGGGGGTAGGGGGTAGGAGGTAGGGGGTAG
>JAHIEP010000126.1 GCA_018901375.1 Nanobdellota archaeon | reverse complement strand
TAAATAATTAATTTTATAAGGAGACTTTTTGTTTTTTGTTTATGGTTAGAAAAAATCCTAAGCGAAAGTGTCGTTCTGATAGCGTCAAAGATAAATTGCGTAAGATGAATTATGGTTTGGTTGGGGAGACTAGTGCGGTGCAGATTTGTCGATGGACGAAGAGTGCGATTCGTGGGGACCGGGGATGCTGGAAGGAAAAATTTTATGGTATTTCTTCTGCTGGTTGTTGCCAGATGACACCGTCGGTGATGTGGTGCGAGAATCAGTGTTTGCATTGTTGGAGGCCGATTGAGATGAATCTTGGGACAGAATTGCCTTGTGTTGATGAGCCGATTGAGATTTTGGATGGGATTGTTGCGGAGCGTCGAGAGTTGCTAACTGGCTTTAAAGGAGGAGATATTGATATGAAAAAATTTGAGGGTGGATTGGAGCCGTCGTTATATACGATGTCGTTGTCGGGAGAGGCTACGCTTTATCCTCGGTTGGGTGAGATGTTTGTGGAGATTCGTCGTCGGGGAGCTGTGAGTTTTTTGGTTACTAATGGATTGAATCCGTCGGTGATTGCTGGGTTTTCTAAAAACGAGCTTCCTACTCAGATTACTGTTTCTATGAATGCTCCGAATGAGAAGTTGTTTAAGATTTGGCATCGGTCTTCTGTTACGGATGCTTGGGAAAGATTTAATGAGACGCTGGATGTTATTAGGGAACTTGGGGGAAAGGTTCGGAGGGTTGTGCGTTTGACTTTGGTTAAACGGGAAGGCTCATGTTTAGGGAACATGGATGGCTCACCTTCGAAGGATGGCTCCCCATTAGATAATGGAAATCTAACGGAGGATGGCTCATCGCTTTGCGATGGAAACTTTGGCAACATAAATAATATGTCGGAGGAGAATGTTTTGGAATATGTTGATTTGATAAAGAAGGCTTCGCCGGATTTTGTTCATGTTAAGGGATTTAAGAGTGTTGGGTTTGCTCGTGAGAGAATTGGTTATGATAAGCAGCCTTGGTTTGATGCTGTTAAGGAATATGCTTTGAGGATTTTGAATGGGCTTGACGGTTATGAGGTTGGGGCTGAGGATGAGCGGTGTTGTGTTGTGATGCTTTGTAAGAAAGGAAAGAGTTTGAAGATTGATAAGATTTAGATTTCTTCGGCTATCATAACTATTAAATTGTATAGTAAAATAAAATATGATATTGATATTTCTATTGGATTGAAACATTGTCCTCCTAAATTTTTTATGGAGATTATTATGAAAAGTGTAATGGATGCTACTATCGCTAGAAATTTGTGTTTGTCGATTGTTCTCATGTTATTATAACTATTATTGCTACTATTATTATCATTAACCCCATTCCTGTTAGAAACCAGTCCCAAAATTCTTTTGTTTTCATTTTATTAGATAGTATACTCCGAGTATTGATAATAATGTGATGATTGCTCCGATGAATGTTGCTATTATTTTTTCTAGAGTTTTGTTCATTTGTTTATTAAGAGAATTGGGTATTTATAATTTGTGATTATAAAAATACTATTCCGTCTTTTGTTAGGGCGGTGAAGCGGATGCCGACGGGGATTGAGAGGAGAGCGGATTGGAGAGCCATGTGTTCTTTGCCGTTGCCGGATGCGATTGATAGTGCGACCTCGAGGCCTTCGAATTTTCCTTTTAGTTTTATTGTCAATTCTTTTTTTAATTGGATTAAGGATTTGTTTGAGTCGAATTCTATGAAGTCGAATGGTTCGCCTTGGACTGTGAATTCTTTTGCAAAGGTTGGACCGACGACGATTACTTTTTCCCATTCGCCTTTTTGGATTAGGCCGGCGACTTGTCCCCATGTTCCTTTGCCTGTTGAAAGTAATGCTATTAGTTCCATTTGTAAGAAACCTACGGTTTCTTACCAACTTCCCTTACGAGTTGGCAATTTGATTTATTCATTTAATTTTATTAAGTAAGTGTTATTTAAGGATTTATGTGATTGGCTTTTGGGTATAATAATCTTTATTAAATGAGAAGTTAGTGAATGATGATGATAACTATTGGAGCGGATTTTGTTTTGGCGAGTTTGTTGTATCGTCGAGATAATGTGACGGGCGGGGAGATAAAGAAATATACGTGCGCAATTTATGATTTGATGAGGAAGCGGGCGACTGCTGTTTATGTTGAAAGTTCTGGGGATGATATTTTGGCGGAGTTGGATGGAACTCGTGATGTTTACCGAAGGGAAGATGATGGTTCTATTTCTAAGGGCTTGGAAGATTCTTATTTTGAAAGGGATTTTATAGTAGATACTCTTTCCCGTCGTGCGAATACGTCTGAGCGTGGGATGGATAAGGAAACTAGTGAGTTGGTTTTTGCTTTGGCGGAGAAGTTTGCGGACTCCAAAACTTTATAAATGGAAATTTGTGTTGGTTAGTACTACAGAAGTAGAAGGTTAATAGCCGACACATAATTACTTCTGGTGTATATGATGGAAATTAAAGTTGCACTTGCGGAATTGAGAAATGAGAAGAAGCGGAAGTTTGTTCAGACGGTTGATTTAGTGATGAACTTGAAGAATTTTGATGTTAGGCGAGAGGCTTTGAATACTTTTGTTTTTGTGCCGCATGGGAGTGAGAAAAAGCTGGCTGCGTTTTTTACTAAGAGGTCTAAGATTATTGATACAATTACCGAGGAGGATTTTACTAAGTATAAAGATTTGAAGGATATTAAGAAGTTGGCGAAGAAGTATGACGCTTTTATTGCGGTTGCGCCGATGATGGGGAAGGTCGCTACGAAGTTTGGGCGAGTTTTTGGTCCGATGGGTAGGATGCCTTCGCCTCAGGCTGGGATTGTTGCGCAGGAAAGTGATGATATGGTTAAAGATATGATTAAGAAAATGGGGAAAGCGATTAGGGTTAGGAATAAGGAGATGGCGATTAAGTTGCCAGTTGGAAAAGAGAGTATGAGCGACGATGAGTTGGAGGAAAATATTAAGGCTGTTATCGAGGGATTGAAAAAAGTTTTGCCGAAGGGGAATGATAACGTTAAGGAAGTTCTGATTAAGTTTACTATGACTAAACCTTTGAAAATAGTGGAGGTCAAGAAGTAATGGGGAATTATGAACTTTGTCCTCATTATGATAATTGTATTATAGGTAATTGTAATGGTACATATAGACTGGAAGGGCGTAAGGCTATTGCACGATTTTCAAATGGAGAACATGAGTGCGCTCAGATTAAAGTTATTAGTCACGATGAAGCCGAAAAGAAGAGATTGGAGGGAATACCATGGCTGAATTAGAACATGATACTACCACTCATGTTTCAGAGAAGAAGGTTGCGAAGGTTAAGGAGTTGGCTGGGTTGATGAAGTCTAAGACCGTTATGGTTATTTCGATTAAGAGTTTGCCGTCGGCGCAGTTTCAGGATATTAAGAAAAAGTTGAGAGGGAGGGCGAAGGTTCAGGTTGTTAAGAAGAGTTTGATTAATTTTGCTTTGGACCATTCTGGAGTTAAGGAGTTGCACGGGCTTGTTCAGTATGTTGATGATTCGAGTGCTATGTTGTTCAGCGACGAGGATGCGTTCGTGATTTCTGGGATTTTGGCGAGAGAGAAAAGTCCGGCGAAGGCGAAGGCTGGGCAAATTGCTCCGTTTGATATTGAGGTTAAAGCTGGTCCGACTGATTTAATTCCGGGTCCGGATATTTCGGCTTTGTCGGCTGTTGGGCTTATGCCTAAGGTTGAGAATGGGAAGATTGCGGTTTTGAAAGATAAGGTAATTGCTAGGGCGGGTGTTGTTCTTACCGAGGCTTTGGCTTCGATTATGGCTAAGTTAAATATTATTCCGTTTGAAGTTGGGATTGACCCGGTTGCGGCTTTTGATGGGGACGAGAAGAAAGTTTATGCAGATATTAAGATAGATGTTGAGGCGATGGTTGCTGGGTTGGAGTATGATTATAGTCGGGCTTTTGCGTTTGCTGTTGATTTGGAAATTATGAATGAGCAGACTTTGGATATGATTTTATGTCGGGCTGGGGTGCATGAGGGTGTGGTTAGTCGGATTATTAGTGGGGAGCCGGAGCCCCCGTTAGAGCCTGTGGCTTCAGAGGCTTCGTCTTCAGATGAGGAAACTAAAGCGGGGGAACCTAAGCAGGAATCGGCAGCGGGACTTGCTAGTTTATTTGGATAATGGGAGAGGATATTACTTTAATTTATCAAAGATATGTTGGGGCGAAAAATGCGGAAGATCCGAGAAAGGTATTTGCTTTAGGAGAAAAATTATATGAGGCTTATTTTAATCGGTATACTGAGTCTAGAGATCCAACGCAAAAAAAGACAATTGCAGAAGAATTAATTCACTTATCCGACGAAGCAGTAATGATAAAATGGCATTTAACTCAAAGAAATAAATCTCTAGATGAGAATCTTTGATAAATAATAAAATGGAATATACATATGCGGCTCTTTTGTTGCACAAGGTTGGCAAGGATATCAACGAAGATAACTTGAAGGCTGTTATTTCCGCGACTGGGGCTTCGGTTGACGAGGCTAAGGTTAAGGTTATGGTAGCTTCTTTAAGTGGCGTAGATATTGCTGATAAGTTGGCACATGCGTCTGTTGCTGCGGCTCCGGCTGCGGTTGCTGCTGCCCCTGCAGAAGAAGAGAAAAAGAAAGAAGAACCAAAAGCTGAAGCGGCTGAAGGTTTGGCTTCATTGTTCGGATAGGGACTAGCTGTTAGCTTTTAGCTATTAGCGGTTAGGACAGTGAGGTCTAGTTGGCTTTGCTGTTTCGTCGAGGAATGGAGTCAGTTTTACTGATAAAGTTTTTCGGTTGTGAATGATGAGGTCTGTTTAGATGTGACTTTTTTGGGGAATTAATAGGGCTTGAAAGTATTATCTTAAATTAAGAGATTGTTTATTATTG
>JAHIEP010000125.1 GCA_018901375.1 Nanobdellota archaeon | reverse complement strand
TTTACATTCTCAAACTCAATTAGTCCAAGTTTCCATAAGAAATGCGACGTCGAAGACGACGCAATTTCTTCTGGAATAAAACCTAACCCCTAAAAGCGAAGCGACCTAACCCCTAATACCTCGCGAAGCGCGCACCGCACTTGTCCCCCCAACCAAACCATAATTCATCTTTCTTAATCTATCTTTAACATCGTCAGAACAACACTTACGCTTAGGATTTTTCCTCGCCATCCAAATAAATCCCCAGAACACTTTATAATATTAATTAAAAACAAAAAATTAAACTCCCTAAACAGGAAGTTGGTAAGAAACCTTAGATCACCAGATCACCTACTGGGTGGTTTCTTACAAATTTATCTACCTACTTCTTCTTCTTCTTAGCAGATTTCTTCTTAGCCGCTTTCTTCTTCGCAACCTTCTTCTTAGCAGGTTTCTTAGTAGCAAGAGCCTTTTTCCTTTTTTCCATATCAGTTACTTGCTTCTTAAGAGATCTAATCTTAATCGCGCACTGTTTTGGAGTTGTTGGTAAAGCCATTTTTATATCACCTCATTTAGTTAGAGCATAACACTCAACAATTAGAAGACAAAACCCTTTAAATAATTACCTAAAAAAAATTTCACAAGAAAAAATCAGTCTAACACAAATCAAATTCACCGTCGACAAAAAACACCCGCAGGCTCAACTCTTTCTCACAGAGAAACTAAAAATTTCTCGAACTCGCAAAAATTTTCAATTTTCGCACTCACAGACGAAGCCAAACTCACAGCGGAGTCTGCCCCAACCAATAATTATTTTAAATCAGTGAGGGTAAAGCGAACTGTAATTGCGAAGCAATTACACGATTCCAACAAACCAAAAAAACATCATCGCCAAAAACATCAACAAAATCAAATATCCAACAACCCTATACATCATCTTCGCAAACTTCTCAGAACCAAAAACTCCCCAGACAGCCAACATAAAAAACCTTCCACCGTCGAGCATTCCAAGCGGCATCATATTAAACATAGCCACAAGCAAATTGATAACCATAACCCACCACAACAAATAATAAATAAAATAAACAAATTCTCCATCCCACGTCGGCTTATAAAAAGTTGAATCTTCTTTGAATCCCATAAATTTCACAAGCAATTTTTGAACAATCCCTCGAGGCTCAGAAACAGTATTACCAACTCCAAGATAAGCCCTGCCCGAACCATCAGGATGCTCACTCAAAACAATTTCATATTCATTAACACCGTCGCTGTCTTCAGTCACAAACTTAACAACATCTCCAGGATTCTTATCCTCCAAAAATTTCCGCAAACTATCCTGTCCAACAATCTTAACTCCATCAGCCTCGACAATAGCCCCCTTCATACGCGCCAAAACCGCCGGAGCCTCGGCATAAGCAATCAGATATTCCCCATTCTCATTAAGCAACTGTACAGCCAAGCCCTCGTCCAAATAATAATTACTTCCATTCGTCATAACTTTTACCAAGCCATTGCTTTCATTAGAAAACCCAGTTATACTTCCCAAAGGCACAGCTTCAATCCCATACGAATTAAAAATATATCCTGACGCTGCGAACGAACTAAAAAAGAATCCAACATAAAACAAATAAAATATAAAAGCAAAAAGAAGATTCGCAAAAACCCCAGCACCAAGCACCGTCATCTGTTCAACCTTTTTCTTTTTCTCAAAACTCTTATCGTCCTGCTCAACAAACGCTCCCAACACAGGACCAAGAAAAACAAGTCCAGTAGATTTAATCTTAACCTTAAACAGCCTCATAAAAATCCCGTGCGAAAACTCATGAACAATTGCGACAACAGCCAAAGCCACAAGAAAATAAGTAAAATAAAAAGGCGGGAAAAAACTTTCCATCCCAAACAGCTTCGGAAAATACGGAATCAACGGAGCAATCGGCGGCGCCTTCACCAGCTTCGTAATCTCAGGATGCAAAACATAAATCGAAACCGTCTGCCCCAACATCCAAAGCATAACCCCCATCAAAACAAAACCCACGCCAATAATCACATATTTCAAAGCATGCAATGCCCTCTTAAAATTATCCCCAACATAATTAATCGCCTTCATCCCAAATCGCGTCCGCCACATAAAAACCACGCCCTCTCGACTCATGCTCTTCCTATTTTTCTTAATAACCCAAACGATAAACAAGCTAAACAAAACCAGAAACGAAACATCATAAATCCAAAAGCTCACCATCCTAATCAATACAAAAGTCAATTTATAAAACTACTTCTTATTAATATCCTTCCTAACCTGATCTTCAATCCTAACAATACACCTAGCAACATCCCGAGCACCCTTCCAATCCCAATTACTAATCGCAGGGTCAACCAACGCAGCTTCAATCCCAGAAGACATCTTTATGAGTCTGTCAAAATGTCTATCAATAGAAGGGTTAGTAAATTTATATTTAACACTATGTTTTCCCTGACTTCCAGATATATCAGTTTCAGTATAAAACCTAGTGGTAGAATAAAAAAAATCTTGACTCAAAACCTTGTCTTTTCTTAAAGTCATCTCTGCTTTAACCCCCCCACTCATCGCATGATAATTACCAAATCTTTCCATCTCACGACAGAACAAACACGCCTTTTAAAAATTTATATAACAAAATATACCATATCACCTTTCACACTCACCCAAGCCGGCAAATAAATTTTTTAGGTTCAGGTGTCCTCTGGACGGAACCGTTAAGAAAAATTTATTTGCATTAGATACGATATTTCAGATTTCATTTTTTATTAGAAAATGGAATCTGAAAGAATCGCTAAATAAGTTTTGATTCCAGGGAACCTTTTTCTAAAAGGGAGCCTATTTTTTCCGCACCGTTCTAAAATCATCCCCACCACATTTCCGACATCGCGCCTTCCCTGTCAAAATTTTCTGCGCCGATAACCTCATCTTATGCTTACAAACTTTACAAACAAACGCATTCTTATACAATCTATTCTGCGCCGCCGGAATCTTAGTCGCCATAAAAAAAATTATCCACCTTACCTTTTAAACTTACCGATAAAAAAATCCAGAACCAAATATCTTATCCTCGTCCGTGTTTCCCGTGTTGCCCCTCCGTCCTCGTCCGTGTTTTTTATTATCAATCCCAAAACAATAAAGCCAACAAGTTACACCTTCCATAAGAAATGCGACGTCGAAGACGGCGTAATTTCTCATGGAAGAAAATTTCCAATAAAAACAAACAACCCTAAAACAAAATCCGCCCCTATCCGCCCTATCCGCCCAAATCTTCCCCCATTTTTTATTGTACTCAAGTTACAAAAACACCCAAGCCCACACATCTACATCACAGCAAGCTGCGGGGTATTCACCCAACTTCAAATAAAAATTTAGAAATTACAAATCTAATAATATATTTCAATTATGCTTTTTGTATTTTTTCACAAAAAATCCAAAAAATCCACCAACTACTGTAATTGGAACAACATACACAACAAACATTATCATAAATGCTAAAAAAAATGAAACAGGAACATCGGGACTTTCCACAGAGACAAAACTAACCCAAATTGAAAAAAGCAAAACAGGAATTACCGCAAGCGTAAAAGCTAAAATTGCACCTCTCTGCCAATATTTCATTTTCGCCCACTTCTTCATAAGCACATAACAACTTTACCATTTATATATCCTATTATAAGCAGCCAAGCCCCCACGAAGTGAGCCCCCCGTCTCAACGAGCCCCCCATAAGAAATAAGCCCCCGATTTATCGAGCCCCCGACAAAAATTAAACAATCCTCTTCAATAATTTTTGTCCTTCTATATTCCAATACTCAACATTTTCCCCACCATTAATCTGTCCAGCTAACTCTTCAGGAATCTCCAAGTCAAAATTCTCAAAACTTTCATTATCCATCAAACTAGCAATAGTACCAGAAACAGAAAGAACCTGTGCAGCCTTCTTATCTATCATAGGAACCTCAAATTTATCATGCCCAGGAATAACCATAACTTTTTTCTTACCAGTAAAAGCCGAAACAGCCTCGAACCGAACCTTCGCGTGCCCATGCTTCCCAGTCTTCGAAACATCCATCTTCGTAACTTTATGTGCAATTCCATCAAGAAGTAAAAATGTCCCTACCCGCATCTCCGTCGCGTCAATAACTCTTGCTACCATAATCAGGATAAAATAGTTTCGTTTATAAAACTTGCCCCCGCCCTAGTATCTCCGATACTCATAAACAAAGTAAATCCAACTACCAACCCAAAATAAAAAACCCATCATTCGCCGAAACCCAATCAAAACAAACTAAGAAACATTCATTAACAAATCCCAAATCCAGTAATCCAAATTATCCAGCAATCCGCGTTGCTAATTACCCAATTTAATTAGACACTTATCTTTCAAAAAAACCCCAAAAAAAAATCCGCGAAAATCCTGTCCCTAATCCGCGAATATCCGTGGACCTTCCCCAAATAACAAACCCTCCAAGCTATATAACAAAAAAACCCAAAAAACCCATGCAAGTTAACATGCCCCAACCAAATTTAATTTTAAATCAGTGAGGGTACCGTCCATAAAAAATTGATTATCCCAATGCTAAAAAAAACCACACATAACTTAAGAATTACAAATTTTCATCGGAGATACTCTACTCGTAACCCGAATTTCACTCAGAAGATTACCAAACAAATCCAGCCCCAAAAATATTCCTACCTTTCCAAGTTGCTTTCCACTTTCTATTTCCCACTTTCCACTTATCAGCGTCTCCGACCACATAGCCAACAAGGTTCCCAGATTTATCCAAGAGGTCATGCCCCTCCGAGGGAATAATATACATCCTACTATCGGTCAAATACCAAACTATAATATCAACATTCGCGGGCTTAATCCTTTTCAACGTCTCGTAATTCCTAAGGTTCCCAGCGTGCAACATCAAATAGTCCGCACCAATATCCTCAATCTCTTCATACATACCAGCGACGGTGTTTTCAAAATTAAAAAAAGTACTATAAGCAATATAATATATTTTCCCCGTCTTAGCTTCAGGATATTTCCGGCTAAAATATTTTATAACATCAGAAGAAATAGAACTAAACAAAGTAGTCTCAAAAACACCCCTAGCCTTAGTATCAGCAACAAGAAAATCAACAATATCCATATCATCAAAAAAATCACCCTGCGACTTTACCTCAATATTCAAAGGCTTCCGCCCATCGACCAAATCCATAACCTCCTCATAAAGAGGAATGTGATAATCGCTTAACTCCTCAAGTTCCTCGTAAGTCAACTCATTAATATTTTCAATCTTCTTCTGCAACCGCAACAAACTCAAATCGTGATAAACAACCAGCTTTTTATCTTTAGTATACTGAACATCAAACTCAATAAACTTATAACTCTCATTCTCAAGCGCACTAACAAAAGCAGGAATAGTATTCTCAGTATATCCATCAGAGTCCCCTCGGTGCGCACCAACAATAAGATTATCTGCGCTTACAATATCAATATTCGGAACAACAATCAAAACAAAAACCACAAAAACAAAAGACGAGGAAATAATTGTTAAAAGCGAAATTCCCGCCAACCTCTTAAATCGGAACTTCACAACAAACAAATCATTCAATAACCACTCATGTTTCTTCCTGGCCTTCCTTACTCCATAATTATAAACAAGCTTCTTCGAAACAAAAAACATCAAGACTGAGCCCATAAAAACAAAAACAGATATAGTATTGTTTATGCCCAAAAATTTATAGGCAAGAAAAATTCCGAACAAAAACAAAAACCCAGAACAAATATTAGAAAAACTATCAATACTCCTCTTTATTCCCTCGGCGCTAAGTTTTTTCGGACCAGCCTTAATACTTATCTCATCAGACATATTAATATTATCAATAAGAATCTTCTTTTTAGATTTCTTGACCATAAACAACCATAGCCCATCAAACTTAAAAACCTTCCTTCCCCAAAATTTTTATGATAAACAAAAACGATTTCATCGAAATAGAATTCACAGGCAAAATAAAAGGGACAGATGAAATCTTCGACACAAACATCAAAGAAGACATGCCGACAACCGACAACCGACAACCGACGACCGAAACAAAGCCTTTCATTCTATCAGTCGGACACAAAATGCTTCCAGTCGGTTTCGACGACGACCTAATCGGAAAAGAAACAGGCAAATCTTACGAGGTAACTCTAAAACCAGAAGTTGCATTCGGAAAACGAAACCCTCAAATGATTCGAATGATTCCAACAAAACATTTCCACGAACAAAAAATCGAACCGGTTCGAGGAATGCAACTCGCCCTCGACGGACAACTCGTCAAAATCCTATCATCAGACAAAGGCCGAACCCTCGTCGACTTCAACAACCCACTAGCAGGCAAAGAAGTAACCTACACTTACAAAATAAACAAAATCGTAACTGACCAAAAAGAAAAAGTCAATGCCCTCCAAGACTTCCTTTTCCGAAAACAATTCGAATTCGACGTCGACGACAAAACCCTAATATTCAAAGTAGAAAAACAATTCGAACCATACATAAAACTTTTCGCCCCAAAATTCGAAGAAATCCTAGGATTAAAAGTAGAATCAAAATTAACTGAATCCAAAAATAATAACCACTAATCCGACCACAATAATCATTAAAAACCCAAACTAGCATCTAAAACAATGAAAATAAATCAAAACGAAGTTTTGGAAAAGAGGTTTCTCTACTTTGCCTCACCAGAGGTATGCCAGATGGGCGGAAGAGAAATTTCTCTTTTCTAAAGAGAAAGAAATCATGGAAGATATACTAAGAGATGATATACCAGAGGTGAACTCGATTCCACATTCCGCCTTCCAATCAATTTCTAGAAATAATGCTAACGCAGAGATAGACAGAGAACTAGAAGAAATCTTAAAGAGACAAGCCGCAAGAATCAAAGTCATTGGAGTCGGCGGCGGCGGCGGAAACACAGTCTCACGAATGCGAGAAATCGGAATCAAAGGCGGAGAAATCATAGCAATAAACACCGACGCACAAGACCTACTCTACACAAACGCCGACCAAAAAATCTTAATCGGCAGAGAAATTTCAAAAGGTTTAGGTGCGGGCTCAAACCCAAGAATCGGAGCCGAAGCCGCAAAAGAACAAGAACAAGAAATAAAAAAGAAACTGGCAAACTCAGATTTAGTTTTCGTAACTTGCGGACTCGGTGGCGGCTGCCTTAGAGGAAGCTCCCTAGTTTCGACGGTAAATGGCCCCAAGAAAATATCCTCAATAAAAAAAGGAGAAGACGTCTTTACATTCTACAAAAACAAACTCGTAAAAAGAAAAGTCTTAGCATCAATGAAAACAGGGATAAAAAAAGTCTACGAGATAAAAACAAAAAACAGAACACTAATCGCTTCGTTTGATCACCCTTTCTTGAAAGTGAAACCTCTAAACAAATTAAGCAGTGATCGATTTTCTAAATTTAAATTAGAATGGACAAAAGCTAAAGATCTAAAAAAGGATGATTTCGTTGTAGTCCTAAGAGACACTTCATCCGAAGGGACCACAATAGAAATTCCAACAGGAACCAGCGACGAAGAATTCTGCAAACTATTCGGATTTCTAATTGGAGACGGATGGATAAGTAGATCAAAAGATTCATGGAAAATACATTTCTCCCCATCAATAGATAAAAAACAAAACAACTACTACGCAAAACTTATAGAAAAATATTTCAACATAAAAATGAAATCCACGCCATCTGCAAATTGGCTTTATGGCAACTCAAAAAAAGCCTACGAATTCCTCGATAAAATTGGACTAAACCACCCAGCCAACAAAAAAGAAATTCCAAAATGGGTATTCAATCTACCAAGGGAGCAAAAAAAGGCTTTCATAGTTGGACTAGCCGACGCTGACGCCCATTATTTAACACAAACAGGATCGTCGGGTTTGCCAAAAAAAGAAATAAGATTCGAAATGTCGAGCGAAAAATTAATCAAACAACTAAAAATTCTTTGTGACGAGATAGGACTTAGAACCTGCAATATATCATCGAGAACGAGACTAATCAAAGCACCAAATTCAAAGGTAGCCAAAAACTTTACAGCATGGAATCTACGAATATATAAGACCCAAGAATTACTAGGAGATTTACCCCACCCTAAAACAAGAAATGGTTTAAGTTTCATATACAAATATAGAAGCAGAAAAAAACATGAGATATTTGAAAATTTCGGATTCAATAGGATATCTTCAGTAATAGAATTAGACGACGAGGAAGTCTATGACATAACAGTAGATAAGAGTCACAATTTTATCGCAGAAGGTTTTATAGTCCATAACACCGGAACCGGAGCCGCACCAGTCGTAGCCGAAATAGCAAAAAAACAAGGAGCACTAGTAATCGGCGTCGTAACTTTACCATTCACCGTCGAGGGAGCAAAACGAATCGAAAACGCAATGGAAGGTCTCGAAAGAATGGAAGGAATCGTTGACACACTAATAGTAATTCCAAACGACAAACTCCTAGACCTAGCCCCAGACTTACCTCTACCAACAGCCTTCAAAGTCGCCGACGAAATCCTAACAAACGCAGTCAAAGGAATCACGGAACTAGTAACATCATCAGGCCTAGTAAATCTAGACTTCGCAGACATCAAAACAATAATGGCAAACGGTGGAGTATCGCTAATCGGAATGGGAGAATCAGATTCAAACGACAGAGCAAACGAAGCGGTAGACAAAGCCCTAAACAACCCATTGCTCGACGTCGACATAAAAAACGCACAAGGCGCACTGGTCAACGTAATCGGCGGAATGGACTTATCCTTAGACGAATACAAACAAGTTGTCCAAAGAATAGGAGAGCAACTCTCACCAGACGCAAAATTAATCTCAGGCGCCCAAATTTCTAAAGACATGGAAAAATCCCTAAAAGTAATGGTAATAATCACCGGCGTAAAATCCCCACAAATCTCAGGAGAAAGAGTTCCCGTCGAAGAAGCCCGAAGACGAGACATGGAAGGCGAGCTCGGAATAGAATTCTTCGACGAATAAAATTCCCAAGTTTTAGCTCACCAGAGCTACCTACTGGGTAGCTCACCAGAGCTACCTACTGGGTAAAAACCAGTTTTTAAATTCCCAAGTTTTAGCTCACCAGAGCTACCTACTGGGTAAAAACCAGTTTTTAAATTCCCAAGTTTTAAAAACCCAAACTCCCACAAACAACCATGAGCAAACTAACAAGAACACTCGCAAGCCAATACCACAAATACCTAAGAGTCTGGCGTCTCCTAAAAAAACCAACAGTCCAAGAATTTAAAACAATCTCAAAGGTCTCAGCAATAGGACTTCTAGTCATCGGCGCACTCGGCTTCGTAATTTCCGTAGCCATGAAAATGATGTTCTAAAATCAGACAAAAATCAACCACCAAAACTTTTAGATCACCAGATCTACCTACTGGGTAAAAACCCCGGTTTTTAAATATTCTAATACCAAAATATTTAAAAACTCAAAAATTTTAATAAAAACATCTAGTTCTAAAAAACTTTTGAACTAGCTGGAGCAAAACTCCTAAATCAAACTTGAGAAAAGATTGAAACGCAGTTTGGAAATTAAGTTTTTCTACTTGCGGGAAATTTCTTTTTTCTAAAAAGAAAGAAACCATGGCTATAGGATATGACGACGAATTTGGCTACCTCGATGAAGAGGGAAACAGCAACGCTGCTGAAAACTTCGCGCCAAAAATTAAAGGCTCAAGCAAACCATCTTTAATCCCAGAAGAAGACACAAATTCAGAAACCGCGGCAGAGCTAGCGGAAGAAGAAAAAAGATTAGAAGAAGAGGCTCAGTTAGAAACAAAACCAGAAGAGCCAAAAGCACCAAGAGAACACGAGTCCCAAATCTACATCGTTAAGGTCACAACAAACAAAGAAGACAAAGCCCTAGAAATGATAGCCGACAAAGTTAAGAAAAAACAAATCGGAATCTACGCAATCGCTCGACCTCATGGACTCCGAGGCTACATATTTTTAGAATCTCCCGATCACAAACACGCGGAAGATGCAGTTTTCAATTTACCCTATGTCAAAGGAATCATCGGAGAAACAGTAGCCTACGACAAAGTAAAACAAATGCTCGAGCCCGTCGCTGCTGACATCAAAATCGAAAAGAACGATATCATCGAAATAATCTCAGAGCCATTCAAAAACGAAAAGGCAAAAGTCGTCCGAGTAGACAAAGCGAAAAACGAATGCGTAGTTTCTTTATTGGGAGCAGCCGTCCCAATTCCAGTCACAGTAAAACTAGACAATATCCGAGTAATAAGAAGGGAGGAGCTAGAAGACGAAGAGTAAAGCTTTTAAGTTAACTTTTCAAAAATTTAAAATGATAACAACTAAAAATAGCTACAATCGCCAAATTCGTTCTACAAGCGAAGCGTTCTAATCATGGCTATTATCAAACTTTTAGTAGAAGGCGGAAAAATGACACCAGGTCCAGCCGTAGCACAACAGCTCGGTCCAATGGGAATCAACATGGGCAAAGTAATCTCCGATGTAAACGAAGCAACCTCGACCTTCAAAGGCGTCACCGTCCCAGTTCACCTAACAATAAATCCAGAAACAAAAGAAGTCTCAATCAAAGTTTTATCTCCTCCAACGTCTGAGTTAATCAAAAAAGAATTAGGAATAGAGAAGGCCTCAGGCGCCCGACTAAAACAAAGAGTAGGAAACTTTGCAATCGAACAAGTAATTTCAATAGCAAAAGCAAAACACGACCATCTGCTTTCAAATGACTTTATGGCGACGGTAAAATCAGTAATAGGAACCTGCCAAGCACTCGGAGTTTTAATAGAAAATAAAGAAGTAAAAGAAGTCTTAAAAGAAATAGAAGAAGGTAAATATAAGGAAGAAATCGAGAGCAAGAAAACAGATGTCGATCCAGAAAAAAGAAAAGAATTAGATTCATACTTTGCAGGAATCGCAGAAAAACAAGAAGCAGTTCAAAAAGCTGAGGAAGCTGAAAAGAAAGCCGAGGACGAAAAGAAAGCCGAGGCTGCAGTAAAAGCACCAGCAACACCAGCGGTGGCGGCAAAGCCAGTAAAATCAGCGAAAAAAGCTTAACTTTATTAATCAAAAAACACCCTCAAACTTATGGGGCCATGGTCTAGCCTGGTATGATTCGAGGTTTGGGACTTCGCGACCGCGGTTCAAATCCGCGTGGCCCCATTATAATTAAGGAAAAAACAAAATGGAAAATAGAAAAATGACAATAGAAGAAATAATATACGCAAGTAGACAGGCAAGAGCGGCCAGAGCCTTAGCGTCGGTAACAAGGCAAGAAGTAAGAGTTTACGAGGATAGGAAAGAAGGAATTAAATACAACACAGAAAGAACTCAACAATAAATTAACATGAAAAAATTAAATAAACAACCAAGCAACACCAACAGGAAGTTGGTAAAAACCTCGCTTCACCAGAAGCGCCTACTGGGTGGTTTCTTACAGTGGCAGTAAAAAGAAAAAAAATCGGAGCAGCCGGAAGATTCGGCGCAGGATACGGAAAAGTGAAACAAAAACTCATAGCCGTGGAAAAAAAACAGCGAGTGCGTCAAGTCTGCCCATTCTGCAAAGGCCGAACAAAACGACAAGCAGCGTCGATATGGCTATGCTCAAAATGCAACAAAAAATTCGCAGGAGGCACATTCCATCTAAAGGATTAGTAACAAATACTTAAAAACCCTCGGAATTTAAAATCAACATGATAACAACAATAATTAAACCGACTACCGACCACCGACAGCCGACTACCCTGTATTAAATGGCAGCCTACAAATGTTTTCACTGCGGAAATAAACTAAAATCAGACGACATAAAAAAAAGATTCGTCTGCCCAGAATGCGGTTCTAGAATCTTCTACAAACCAAGAACAAAACTAAAAACGGTATCTTCAGATTAAAATGGAAGACGAACAACCGACAACCGACAACCGACAACCGAATCCTTTGGAGAACCTAGACCAAGAAACCCAACAACAGATTCAACAACTCCAGATGATGGAACAAACTTTCCAACAACTTCTTATGCAAAAAAACGCATTCTCCATGGAAGCCAACGAAACAGAATTAATAATCAAAGAAGTAGAAAAAACCAAAGGCGAAATCTCAAGGCTCGTCGGAGGCCAAGTCCTAATCAAATCAACAAAAGAGGCAATCCTCGAAGAGATGAAAAATAAAAAAGAGTTAATCAAGACAAGAATGAAAACAATAGTAGAACAAGAAAAACAATTCTCCGAACAAATCGAAAAAATCCGAGAAGACGTAATAAAAAAAATCCAAAGATAAAATCATACTTTCCCTCTCGTCCTAACACCTAACACCTAACACCTAACACCTAATCTCTAGCCTCTATTCCCTTAGTCAAGAACTTTAGATTCTTGACTACATAAATATTTAAATACCAACATCGTGAAATTATATCATGGCATTCAATCCATTCAAAAAGATGATGAGAAGAGATGATGAATTCTCTCCAGACTTCATAGAAATAGACTTAGAACAAGAGAAATCAAGCTCCAAAGTCCTAATCAAAACATTCGTCCTAAAAGTCTACGAAGACATCAACCCAATCCTAAGCGCCCTAAGAGAAGGCTACACAATCGCAGTAATCGACATCAGAACCCTAAAGTCAAAAGACGTAATCGAATTAAAACGAGCAATCTCAAAAATCAAAAAAACAGTTGAAGCCCTCGACGGAAAAATCGCAGGCTTCGGAGAAAACGTAGTAATCGCAACTCCATCAAAAGTATTCGACATCCAAAAAGGCGGCGAAGTAAAAGAAGTCCCAACAAGATCCGACCAAATCGAACGATTCTAGTTATTCTAAAAAAATCCGCGTCCTTTTTAATTATTTCATAAATTACATAACCATTCAATCAAACCACTCCATGAGAAATGCGGCGTCGAAGACGACGCAATTTTTCATGGAAAAACATCCCAGAACAAAACCAAAACCCCAAATCAGAAGTCCGTGTGAATCCGTGTTTGTCCGTGTCGTCCGTATCCCTTTTAGTTCCAGCCGCCAAGTTACGAAATACTAAATAGCATCCAATACCCAACTCACATTCCATCCACAAGAAACGCAGCGTCGAAGACGATGCGGTTTTTTGTGGAAACCCAAGTCAAATTCCCAACCAAAAAAAATCCATCATCATCCGCCTAATCCGCCCAAATCTTTCCCACTAATTTTCCTACTCAACAAGTTAGACAATCAATACCCCAAATAAAAAATCCGCGAAAATTAGCATGCCCCAACCAAATTTAATTTTAAATCAGTGAGGGTACCGCATCAAATCCGCGAAAATCCGCGGACCTCCCCCAAATAACAAACCCTCCAAATTACATAACAAAAAACCCCAAATCAGAAACCCAAACAAGTTAACATACCCCAACCAAATTTAAAATCAGTGAGGATACCGTCGCTGTCCGTTCAAGTCCGATTAAGTCCATGTAAGTCCGTTCATAAAAAAATCACTAAGCCAAGC
>JAHIEP010000124.1 GCA_018901375.1 Nanobdellota archaeon | reverse complement strand
TCTTTAGTTAAATAAATGAGGTGAACCTATTATTTATATTTTATTTTTAGACACGCTCCGAAATACTTCAAATAGACTTGAAGTTATCCAAGAGTATATAAGTAAACTCCCCTTAAAAAAATATGAAAAAAATCATTATCTGGACCCTTATTGTTTTAACTGTCCTTGCATTAACATTCGTAGGCGCCGTTATCTACGAAAAAATGACGTCTGACGATGCCCACTGGGACATGCAAGTAAGAAAACCCGCAGTCTATCTATACCCCAAATCCGATTCTTACATTAGCGTCAAATTAGACGTGAACGGAAGAATAACAGAAGATATCCCACCATATAACGACGGATGGAACGTTTTCGCAACAAGTGAAGGATTAATCGAGAATAAATATGACTACTTATTTTATGAAGCTAGTCTAAATAAAATAGAATTACCTTCAAATGGATGGGTCGTTCAATACAACAACTTAGAGGAATGGTTCGATGAATACTTAATTAGGCTCGGACTCAATGAAAAAGAAAAAACCCAGTTCAAAGAATACTGGTTAGCCGAATTACCAGAATCAAATTACTATGAAATAAAACTCTTAGAAGATTCCTTTTTGAAAGAAAACATGAATTTAATAATTAACCCAGAACCAAACACAATCATAAGGTTAAATTTTTATTTTAGACCGATACAAAAACAAATTGAATTAGAGGAACCAATAATAAAAACTCAAAAACGAGAAGGATTTACCATAGTGGAATGGGGCGGAATACTAGAAAATAAAAACCAACCCTAAAAAAGTTTCTTTTGTACCTCGCCGTCAGCGACGGCAGAAACATCAATCCCAAACACCTCAAAAATATTCTCAACCGCCGGCAAAACCTGATTCTTCAAATAATAATCAACATCATACTTCACCTTATCCCCAACCAAGTAAACCCTATCCCCAATCCTCTTCCCCGAACCCTCCCCAATATAATACTCAACCAACATTCCAACCGAAACCGGTATACCTCGAGCCTCCATCTTCTTAGCAGCAGCAACATGTGGCCCCTCCGACACATAATCAGAAAGAGCCTGCCTCAACTGTGTCCTAATCATCAAATCCGAAATCTCAACTTCCCTACCCTTCAACTTCTTCACAACCTCCTTAAATTTAACTAACGCCCCCTTCTCATTTCCATCCTTCAAAATATCAGTCAAAATCTTACTCTGCAAATCCCTAGTCAATGCACACCAATCCCGACGAACCGTCTCAAACCCCCGAATCTTAACCTTCCCATTCTCGTCAATCAAAGCATATTTTTTCTTTGCCCCTCCAACCCCGCCACGCTTCAAAACAAACAATCCCCGAGGATAAAAATCTTCCAAATCCAATTCCATAATCCCAGGCAACTCATCATTAATCTTCTTCAACATCCCCAAAACTTCCTTCCTACTTTTCTCGCCCTGCAGTAGACAAATCGAATCAGTATCCGAATAAATAATCTTATACCCACCTTTCTCAATCTTATCAATCGCACTCAAAATATTTTCCTTAGCCAACCGAGCCGTCGCAGCCGCAGCCTCACGACAATAATACCTAGCCCCAAAAAAACCCTGATACCCATACGCCGCATTAGCCAAAAGCTTATAAGCATTACTCCTCGCCTTCAACATCCCAGACGGATTCGCCACATATTCTTTCTTATATTTCTTCCTGGTCTCAACAACTTCCCCAAGCATCGTCGGAAAAAATCCCGCCTTCTCATTAAACGTCTCGCCATCTTCATTCAAAGTAGATTTAGATAAATTATAACTAATAATCACTGAAGCATACATAGACGTAAAATCAAACATAACCAAATCATCATACAACCCAGGCACCGGCTCGAAAACAAAAGCCCCCTCATACTTCCCCATCGACTTCCGTTCTCTAATCTCATTATACGAAGGCCTCTTCTCCGCAATCTCATTAAACCTATCCAAATTATGCAAAATATAATTCTCAACATGCGTCGACATCCTATCCCGACTAACATCAAACAACGGCTCCTTCACAATCTTCGTAAACTCCAAAATATCAGGCCAAATCTTCTCAAACAACTTATACGCAACTCGAGAATCATGCACATTATAAGAAAAAAAATCATTCCAATCCGAATTTTTCATATTCGAAAGCTTTGCAAAATCAAAATCCTCCTTACTCTCTCCAACCAACTCCTTAGCAACCTCATTCAAACTCAAAGTCTCAGATTGCAAATATTGCGAAAAAACAGCGTCGACAAATCGATACATATCAACATGAACAATCCCGCAAAACTTTCCCGATGGAATCCTTCCCCGAGTAAAAGACGGCCCCTTCGAATCAATCCCAATCGCCAACTTCACCCCATTAATATCAGCCCTCGCCTTCAAATACGGCAAATCAAAACCATCAGAAAAATACCCAGTCAAAATATCCGGCGAATACTCATTCACATACTCAACAAACTTCTCAAGCATCTCAGCCTCATCCTCACAAAACTCAACATAATCCCCAGCTCCCTCAGACTTTTTCCAAGTCAAAACCTTCTCAAAAATCTCACCATCCTTACTCCTATTCCCTATTCCCTCATCCTTATTACCTAGTTCTCCATAAAGCGAAATCATCAAAATCTCACTCTTCCCAATTTCAACATCACTAGTCTCAATATCATAAGTCAAAACCTTCGGCACAAATTCCTTGTTTCCTATTCCCTGTTTCCTATTCCCTATCGGTTTTATCTCCTCCGCAATATAACAATCCATATCTTCTGTTACCTGTAACCTGTTATCCGTTACCCTCTCCGCTTTAACATGAAGACATTGAAGCGGAGACGCCCCTTTCTCTTTAATATATTTCGTAATCAGTGGAATATCATACTCCCTCCTCTTAAAAATTCCTTTCATATCCCCAATCTCCGACGCTATCTCATGCGCATCCTTATGATTCGTCACAAAAACCCGAATCGCCTTAACATCTTTCCCCAAATACTTTTTATCCGCAATCACACATTTCAAAACCTTCGAAGTCCGTGACGCTTTTGTAACTTCAACTTTCATAACTTTCTTAACAATCTTCGAAGCGTCAGCCCCATCTTCCAATATCAACCAAAAATTCGCCTCATAAGAATCAATCACACAAACCCGCCGACCCCGACCATCTCGCCCAATCATCCGCACATAGTTCCCACCATTAAAATCAAAATAATCATAATCGATAGGAATAAACTCAATCTCCATATAAGACAAAAAAAACAAACTTTATATTCCTTTACAAAAAATGAAATACCCAATATTGACAAATAAAAAACGAGAGGGGAACAAAGAATCGCTGTCAAAAGAAACTTTGTTAAAACACCTCTCGCTACTATAGTAATCCGCTATAGTTCGGTGCTAAAAAGAAGAAAGAAGGAGATTGGTTTGTTTTTAACGAGAGGCAAAAGAAATCCTTTTCTCTTACCTCCCTCAACTCGGACAAACAACTCACAATACAAACAAAAAAATAGTAGCCACCTCATCTAACTTTCATTCATTACATTTACGTAAGAAGCAAAATTGCTCAATCGGGGGTCAAAAAATCCTTACGACCTACACCGACTAATTAAGTGACGTGCTCCCCGCCCTAAAGGTTCTCGCTTCGGCTCGAATCGCCTGAGGGCGAGCGGGGCTTCACCATAACGTAACTAACAAACCCAAACAGTCTCGTGATGCTCATCCTGATTCCTGACAT